>JAAEET010000011.1 GCA_013415565.1 Methanomicrobiales archaeon | reverse complement strand
TTGTCCCGGTAGAACAGATCGTTCTCGATACCGGCAAAACCCCTCCCCTCGCCACGCTTCAGGACGATGACATTTTTCGCCTGTTCGACATCGAGGATCGGCATACCGTAGAGAGGACTTCCCTGCCGGTGTGCAGCAGGGTTGACGACGTCGTTGGCACCGATGACGAGGACTACGTCGGTATCCGGAAACTCCGGATTGATCTCGTCCCGGTCGAACAGGAGATCGTAGGATATTCCTGCCTCGGCAAGAAGGACATTCATGTGACCCGGCATCCGCCCGGCGACCGGGTGGATCGCGAACTTCACCTCGACATCCCTGCTCACGAGCAGGTCGGCAAGCTCCTTGACCTTCTGCTGGGCCTGGGCGACTGCCATTCCGTACCCGGGAACGATGATCGCCCGGTCCGCATAGGCAAGCATAACCGCCACGTCGTCGGCCTCGATCGGCTTGATACTACCCTGGATCTCTGCCCCCGCCTCTTCGGTCGCGCCGAACGCCCCGAAGAGGATGTTCGAGATCGACCGGTTCATCGCCCGCGCCATCAGGAGCGTGAGCAGCGAACCCGCCGCGCCTACGATGACCCCCGCGACGACCATCGCGTAGTTGGGAGTTGCAAACGCGAATCCGTCGAGTGCGACCGCGAGCCCGGTGAAAGCGTTGTACATGGAGATCACCACCGGCATGTCGGCCCCGCCGATCGGGAGCGTCATCAGCACTCCGAATCCAAGCGAGAGGATGAAGAACAACGGGAGATAGGCAGTCGCCCAGAGCGGGACAAAGGACGGCTGCCAGAGGATGAGCACGCCGGATATGACCGCGAGGGCCAGGACTGCCATGTTGACGACCTGCTGTCCCGGGAAGGTGATCGGCCGCGGCCGCATCCATCCCTGGAGTTTCAGGAAGGCGATGATACTCCCGGAGAATGAAACTGCCCCGATGAGGCCCCCGATGACGGCAAGGGTTCCGGTGGCCGGCGTGGTGGTGCCGAGGAGCTCAACGGCAGCGATCCCGGCAGCCGCACCGCCGCCCATCCCGTTGTAGATTGCCACCATCTGGGGCATATCGGTCATCGCCACGCGCTTTGCTGCAATATAACCGAAGCCTCCGCCGAGGACTATCCCGAGTGCAATCAGGGCGAGGTTGGTAATGTTCGGGGTCAGGAAGGTGACCAGCGTGGCGATGAGCATTGCGGCACCGGCCCAGACGATCCCGCTCCGGGCGGTAAGAGGGTGGCTCATGCGCTGCAGACCGATGATGAAGAAGAATATCGTCGCGATATAGACCGGTTCGATTGCCAGGGAGAGGTCGACCATGGTCAGCCCTCCTTTCCAGGCTTCTTCTTGCTGCGGTCAAACATCTGCAGAATTCGCTCGGTGATGACATAGCCGCCGGTGACATTCGCTGCACCCAGGATGACCGCGACAAACCCGATGATCTTTTCCCCCGTCGTCTCTGCAAGGCCGAGCGCGACCATCGCGCCGACAAGCACGATCCCGTGGATGAAGTTCGAGCCGCTCATCAGGGGCGTGTGGAGGATCACGGGGACCCGGCTGATAACGACGTATCCGGTGAAAGCGGCAAGAATCACGATATAGAGTGCAGTCCAGAACATGGTCAGTTCCATCACGGCATCCCTCCTTTCAGAAGCTCGCGGGTCGGCCCGTGGGTAATCTCGCCCGCGTGGACAAGGAGGCTCGCGGACAGGATCTCATCGGAAAACCCGGTGATGAGCGCTCCATCCTTGTCGGAGAGAAGTGCCAGAAACGAGGAGAGGTTCTTGGCAAACATCTGACTGGAATGGAACGGTATTCCGGCCGGGAGGTTCAGTGGACCCAGGATCGTGACGTCATGCTCCCGTACGGTCATGCCAGGCTGCGTCAGCTCGCAATTGCCACCCGATTCGGCAGCCAGGTCAACGATGACGGCGCCCGGCCGCATGGTTGCGATGGTCTCCTTCGTGATGAGGAGGGGGGCTCTCCGGCCGGGGATGCTGGCAGTCGTTATGACGATGTCGGCCCGTGCGACTGCTGCAGAAACCATCTCCTGCTCTTTTACCTTCTCCTCGGGGGTGAGCTCGCGGGCATAGCCGCCCGTGGCCTCGGCATCGATCTCGAGCTCGATGAACCGGGCGCCGAGGCTGCGGACCTGCTCGCCTGCGGCGCGACGGACGTCATATGCTTCGACGATGGCGCCAAGTCGCCGTGCCGTGGCGATGGCCATGAGGCCGGCAACGCCGGCACCGAGGATGAGCACGGTTGCCGGCCGTATGGTGCCCGCCGCAGTGGTCAGCATCGGGAGAAACTTCGGGCAGTTCGCCGCTCCCAGGATGGTGGCCATGTACCCGGCGGCGGTCGCCTGGGAACTGAGGGCATCCATGCTCTGGGCTCGGGTGATCCGGGGAACCAGTTCGAGGGCGAATGCGGTAATCTTCCGGTCACGCATCCGGATGACTGTCTCGGGGTTCCGGCCCGGGTTCATGAATCCGATGACGACGGTGCCTTCCGCAAGCTGATCGACTTCGTCAACGGTCGGGGGCTGGACACGCAGGACGACACGGGCACCGGTCAGGAGGTCGGTCCGGCTGAAGGCGATCTTCGCCCCTGCAGCCGTAAAGAGCTCGTCAGGATAGTATGCGCTCCTTCCCGCGTCATGCTCGACCCGGACCTCGTGGCCCGCTTTCGTGAGCCTGGAAACGATTTCCGGTACGATTGCCACCCGCTTTTCTCCTTCGGCCTGTTCCTTCGGAACGGCTATCACAAACGGCATGTCCTGTTCACCCTGTACATCGTTGATAACTCCATCGCAACACTTGTGAATATATTCATGGGATGTCACTGTTTCAATACTTTACGCACCCTGACGGCGACGCCGCGCTGGGAAGCCTCCATCTCGAAGGCAGGCATCGCCGCTCTGCCGGTGGCACGTGCCTGCGGACCTTCAACCAGCACCTCGTCTCCCTCCCGAATGAGAGGATCGGCGGAGACAACCCCCGGAGCGAGGATATCCCCTTTCACCGGGAAATCATCGATGACCACCCGGTATCGTCCCGGGAGGAAATTCCATCCCTCGAATGTCGGGCGCAGGAAACCGGTCCCGGGATCGATGGAGAAGAGCGGATCCCTCCCTTTCCTGACCGAGAGATTGGGAGGTTTCCACCGGACCGTCATGCCGCGGGTATCGACATCTGCGCAAAACTGCCAGGAGAGCGTCCCTCGTACAACATCATGGCGGACGGCCTGCTCACCGTCCAGGGTATCGCTGAGGCGGGCGAGCGATGCATCCGATACCGGGCGATCTTCCCCGGTGACCTCGAGTTCCGTTCCGCAGATTGCGGCAGCCATCCGGGCTGCTTCGAGCGCCCCGCCCTCCAGGTGAGCGATAACCCGCCGGAAGGGGTGACGGGAAAGAAATTCTGCAAGGATTCCGGCGGTAAAAGCCAGTTCCTCCCGGTCCCAGTGTCCGGTGACCGGGATGTCGTAATGGGCGGCCGGATAGATCCGCTCTATCTCCCGGGGGACAAGGCCGAGCGGCGAGGTGACGATCAGTTCCACTGCCCGTCCGGTTATGGCCCCGGCGAACCTGCGATGGCTCTGCGAGACGGAGTAGGGCTTCCGTGCGGAGCAGGGGAGGAGAACGGCCACGCTTCCGGCCGGGGGGATATATCGATCGAGCACCCGGGCGGCAAACCGCCTGACTTCCGGGCGGGACAGGGCGTCGCCGCTCATGGCACCGAGCCGGACGCTGCGGGCCACCGCGGTCCGCTCCTCCATGAACCGGATGCGGGAGTCAAGGTGGCGGAGGATGGCCACATGGGCAGCCACCGACCTCGCCCGGCCGTCGATAAATTCGCGGATCTGCTGCATCCCGATGAACTGCCTGACCAGGGCCAGCTCCCGGTCCAGGGCCAGCCGGTTATGCAGCCGGAGATCGGACTCCCGGCAGCCCGGACAGCGGCAGATGTCCTCCTCAATGTCCTCCCGCGGGAATTCTCCTTCCGGGAGACAGAAGAGCCCCTGGGCGGCCTTCAGGTCAACAGCAGTGTAATCGAAGAGGTCAAAGCCGGAGTAGCAGAGGATATGGACATTCGAGGGGAGGGCCGCTCCTGGTGCATACCAGGCGGTGTCGGGGGGGAGGGACTCTTTCAGCCGCACGAGCCAGTCCACGTAATCCCGCGGGTTTGCGAGTGCCGTATGCCACCCCGGGACAAGGACGCAGTCGCCCGAGGATGCATCCGGGACGAGTGCCGGGTGGATGGCTACCGGCTGGCCTGATCCACGAATATGATAACGGCGTGCGAATTCTTCGGGAGCAGCCAGCGGCACGTTCGAGAACTCCCGGCAGCCAAGATCGGGGAAGAGACGGAGCGTATCCGCCACTGCCGGGAGGCGGAGTGGTCCGTCCGGCGTGGTGAGAAGCGAGATACGTGCCGGACCGTCCCGGCGTTTCACTTCAAACCCGGTCACACCGCACCTCGCATCCGGGAAGCTCCCGCTCCACGATTGCCAGCCATCGTTCCGGGGCAAAGACCGTATACCTGGACCGGGGATTCGCTTCCATCAGCACCCGGATTCCTGCACATCCCTGTACGAGCATGTCTTCGTCCCAGTCGGGAATCTCGCTCTGCCCGATGGGGAAGGTCTCCCGGAGTTCGGGAGGGAACGGTCCGAACGGGGGTTTGAAGAAGAGGGTGGTGTCAAAACCGGTCCGTTTCACCCCGTCCATGGCGACGAGCACCTCATGTCCGGTCGCAATCCTCCCGACCTGCTGCTGGTAGCGGACCACTTCGGTCCGGAGACAGCTCTCGCTCCCCCGGTAAAAGAACCGCCGCTTGGTGCTCCGGTCGAATGGTTCGAGCTCCCGGTTCCGGGCGAGAAGATCGCGGTACGCCCGCAGGAGCTGGGGATGACCCCGGCACCGCTCATCCACGAGTTCCCAGAGTACGCCGTCGGTGATCGCCTGCCGTATCCGGGAGATCTCGGCAAGGCTGACGGCAAGGTTGTGGAGGGAGAGGAGCCGCACCAGGTCAGGAGACTCCCGGAGTCCGGTTGCGGTGTGTCCCCGGCAGACCGGGCAGGGACAGGGGAGTTCAGCAAGCTCGTCGACCCGGTAACTCCCTGAAGGGGTAAGGTAGCGCCGGTCTTTGGCGTACAGCGCATAGGCGGCGGAATCGAAGACATCGCAGCCCATGGCAACGGCAAGGGCGAACATCGAGGGATGGCCCGCCCCGAACAGGTGGACACAGGACGAGGGAGGAATGCCGTTCTTCGCGGCCATCACCACCCGGACCAGCTCCGAATACCGGTACGATTCCATGAGGGGGACCACCGCTCCAATAGGGCAGAAGGAGAACCCGATCTCCCCGACCTCGCGGCCTGCCTGTTCGCGGAGATCCTCGAACATCCCCCCCTGGACCGGTCCGGCGACCGGAGCTTCCGGGCCGAGGGTCTCCCGCGCTTCACGGAGGCGGGCCAGGGTGACGGCCAGCTCCTCCGCCGCCTGCTGCCTCCCGGCATCGGGGGAGGTCGGGATATCGAGCGGCACCCAGATATCGCTCCCGATCGCCTGCTGGAACTCCAGGGTCTCCAGGTTCCCGATCTCCACCTCGCCGTAAACAGAGAGCTGGAACGAGCCGGAATCGGTCATGATCAGGCCGTCGAACCCGAGCAGATCGTGGAGGCCTTCGGAGAGTGCCCGGTCGCGGTACTCGCTGCTCCGGGAGAAAATGTAGGCATTGGTGATAATGCCGTCTGCGCCCATCGCTTTCATCTCGGCCGGGGAGACCGGCTGGAGGTGGGGATTGATCACCGGCAGCAGGAGAGGCGTCCGGACCGTGCGCTTCCCGGTAGAGAGACGGCCGATCCTCCCGGCGATATCTTTTTCGAGTACTTCAAAGGTGATGGGCATGGACAGTTCTCTTCCATACTAGGGGTGGGATGGAGCAAGAAAGTAGCGCACCGGGTTACCCCTCGCCAAAAATCTGCCCTTCGAAGGTGAAGACCAGTACGTCCTTCCGCTTCCAGCACCCGGCAGGGAGCCCGGCCTTCAGGCAGGTGTGATCAAGGAACTCCCGGCTGTCCCACCCCCATTCGACCGGCACCTGGGGGAGGAGAAGCCCGCTCCTGCCGTAGCCCTGGACGATCAGGCCATGCTTCCCGACCTCGACCCCGGAAGGCCTGGCTTCGGGTTCCCCGGTGAGCGGCCGGGGAGGGGACAACACGGTGATCTCGATCCGCAGCAGCGGAAGTTCCGGGGCCCGGACGGGCGGGAACCGCGGGTCGCGGGCGGCGGCCGAGATCGCCGCGTCGCAGAGGGCCTCCTCCAGGGAATGCGTCGGGTAGGGATACCCGATACATCCCCGGAGCTCACCGTCCCGGGTCAGGGTCACGAAGACTCCGCGTTTATCCCGGAATACCGGGGGAAGCGCAGGGCAGTCCCCCTGCAGGTTGCCGATATGGTTCTCAAGGACCCTCCGGGCGACCCGCACGGCCAGCGCTCCTTCCTCTTCGGTGAGGGCATGCATCACGCTAAATATGTCGGACGACCAATATATATAGGAGAGGGAGAGTGCGGCTGACGGTGGCCGGGAGACCGGCCGCTGAGGAAAGTCCCCCCACCACCTGGGCACGCAGCCATACGCAAGTATGGGTGGCGAGAGTCACGGCACTGGCACAGAAACGACACGGCCTGCCCCGAGCGATGATACGGCCGAGCCCTCACGGGCGAGACGTGCGGCAACGCACAAGATAACCCGCTGAGCCGACGGGCAGGATGCGATGAAACGGCGAATCCCTGCGGGTGCAAGCCAGAACAGGGTATTGTGGCTGCTCAGGCACGACTACCCGGGTATGGCGCCAAGCTGAATGCCGCACCGAACAGAAGGGGGCTTACTCCTCCCACTCGCTTCTGCTGATCTGTTTTCCTGATGGCAATTCGTTGTCAATCTGGTTGTAATTCTGACGACTCCCGTTCCTTTTTCCCCGCATGGCCCATTCCGCCTGTTATGACTCCCGGGAAGAATATTAATTGCCTGTATGCACCGAAGTAATAACCAATGCATATCCCTACGCCGGAGGAGCTGAAAGCACGACGCGAAATGCTGGGCATCCGTCAGGCAGCGCTGGCGGAGCTGGCAGGAATCAGCCAGTCCATGGTTGCGCGGATCGAGGCAGGGAGCGTGGATCCCCGGGTGAGCACGCTCGAGAAGATCGTGCGGGTATTAAACGAGGCCCGGAAACCACGGATGACCGCAGCACAGGTGATGCATTCCCCGGTCCTGTTCGTTGAACCAGGGGATCCTCTCACCACGGCAGTGGAGATCATGGATGCACGCAACATCTCCCAGCTGCCGGTAATCGAGAACGGAGTGCCGGTCGGGTGCATCTCGGAGACCGCGATCGTGAGTGCGTTGGAAGACCGCGGGGCGGCAAAGGGTCACGACCTGGCGGTTCACCAGGTGCTCGAGCCGGGATTTCCCACCGTTCCACCCGGCATGGACATCGAGACCGTGGTGAAGATCCTCCAGAAGCACCATGCCGTCCTGGTCATGGACGAGGGGAAGGTGCGGGGAGTCATCACCAAGCATGACCTCATATCCCTGATCATCGAACGCTAGATGAGCGAGACCAGGTCCCGGAGCACGGCGATCGGGGCCTTGGCCTTGACCACGCTCGAGGCGAGCAGCACACCATCGGTGCCGAGATCGCGGGCAATTTTCACGCATTCGCCGGACTGGATACCGGCGCCGGTAAGCACCCGGACTCCGGGATTTACCTTCTGCACTGCCTCGACCGAGCGGCTGATGATATCCGGGTTTGCCTTGGAGACCGAGACCCCGCTCCCGATCAGTTCAGGAGGCTCGATCGCCACGAAATCCGGCGCCAGCGCCGCCGCTGCCGCACTCGTCGGATCGTTGTTCGAGCAGACGACCGAGGTGAGCCCGGCACTCCGCAGCGCGGTGACTGCTGCGTCGATATCGGCGAGGGTGAGGCGACGCTCGGAATGGTTGACCAGTGAGCCCGCAGCCCCGGCCATCCTCAGGGCTTCAGCAGTGATGAATCCGGTATGGGCTCCCGGTCCGGCACCGTCCACATGCTGTGCAAAGACCGGGATGCCGGCGTGAACAGCAAGGGGGTGGATATTCATGTACGATGGTGCAACCGCGATGATCGCGCCGCTCTCGAGGGCGACCTGCACAGCCGCATCGGCGATGGCATGGGCCCGCTGCCCTGCCCCTTCCGAGTAGGTCTTCAGGTTGATGAGAATGAATGGCTTGTCCATTTTCGTCACACGGGAGAATATTGGCGGTGGAGAATTGATAGCTTTCCCTCAGTTCTCCGCAAGGCCGCGGATACCATGACCGGTAGTGATCCCGCCCCTCGCCATCCTCCGGATCCGCTCCTTGAGGCCGGGGGGAGGGGTCCCGGATTCTCCGCTCATCCAGGCCGTGTCCTCCAGGGCTTCCCGGTAGAGAGCCGTCATATCACGGGTATAGACGGATCCCCGGGTCCGGGCGTCGATGATGACGATGTCGACCCCGCTTGCGGCAAGGTCCGGGAGGAAATCTACGAGGCAGAGCTCGTTCGCATTGGCGATATGGCTCCTCCCGGAACAGTCCACGTGGACCGGGAAGATTCGTCCGGTTGCGTCCTCAAGGCCGAACCGGTGTTGAGCGTACATGTCACCGCCAGGAACAAGATCGAAGAGGTTGTCGGCGGTCACCATGGCCTCGAGATTCCCCTGGACGAGCACCCCCGTCTCCATGCCGGGGCAGGAGGCTGCCTTCCGCTGCAGAAGCTCCGCGATATCGCCGAGGGAGAGCTCCGGTGAGAGGGTAATCCCGGAGAAGAGATCCCGGTATGCCCTGACGGCCCGGTGGTTGAAGATGTTCAGCCCGGGACCGCCAATGACCTCCAGTCCTGGATGAGTTTGTCGTATCGCCATGGCCGCCCCCGGACCCTCCACCATCACCCCGGCAAGCCCCGCCTCCCGGAGACCTGAGAGAGCAGGGCATTCCCGCGTGATAAACCCGGGAGGGGGTACCTGCGGCCACTTCCAGACGACTGCTCCCGGGATACCTGCACCCGTGAGCACCGTCATGATCTCCGCTCCCGGGTTGAGACAATCACCGGAAGGCTCGAAGAGTACCCGGTCACACCCGGCTGCGAGTGCTGCGATGGTGCTCTCAGCGTCATCGCAGATGACCGCAAGCCGTGGCAGGGTGGCTGCCGGTCCCGGAACGGGCCGGGAGAGCTCCCCTGCCAGTTCCTCCATCCGCACCTCCGCATCGAGCACCGATCCGGGTCCCGGGCGGCGGGCAGCGAGCACCGCCTGCCGGGCAAGATCCAGAAATTCGCGGCGAAACGCGTTCAGCTTCCCTACCGGGATGAAGAGTCCCCCGGCATAAACAAGGGAGAACTCCCCCACCCTGAATGCACTCTCCCCGGTCTTCCGGATCTGCCGGGCGATATCCTTCCCGGTGGTCGGGCGCTCCCGGGCCGGTTCAGGTACAACGTCCCCTTCATGGCGGACCGTCAGGACCGTTCCTCCCGGTATGTGGATCGTTCCCGAGATGAGCAGGGGGAGGCCGGGTTCCACGATCAGGGTGATGTCGATGGTGAGGGGGAACCTCCCTGGAGGACCTGCTGCCTGCAGGATCATGGCCGCTTCCCGTTCGAGGCGTGCACTCCGGGTCAGGAAGAGATCCATCCCCCTGCGCACCCCGGTCTGCTGCCGGAAGACCAGCTCCCGGCCCGTCCATTCACCCGCGCCACGGAGGATGAATCCCTGCTCCTCGCCGGTAACCGGGTCTCTCCCGACCAGTCCGTCGCCGGGCCCGGGGATCGTCCGGGCTGCCGGGACGACCCGCAGTTCACCCGACCGGGCGGAGACCACGGACCCCAGAAACAGCCCCCGGTTGCCCGGCCGGCACCGGCCCATCAGGGCAGGACCCGTATCGCCGAACAGGTAGCCGGTGGTGAAACCGCGGGAGAAGGCGACCTCCAGGTCCTCGATCTCTTCCTGAAGGGGAACGAATGAGCCCGCAGCAAGGGAATCGAGTGCTTTCCTGTACCGTGAGACCACGATGGCCACATATTCCGGGGATCGCATCCGGCCCTCGATCTTCAGGGCGGCGAAGGGCCGTTCCAGGACTTCCCGGAGCTTCGGATACAGGCAGAGGTCCCGGGTGGAGAGGAGGAAGCTTTCACCGATCGTGACAGGTTTCACGCCATGGATCCGTCCGAAGCGGTCCGTCTTCCCCGTCACCAGCCGGTACGGCTTCCTGCACGGCTGGGCACACATGCCGCGGTTTCCGCTCCTTCCCCCGATGACCGACGAGAGAAGGCACTGGCCGGAATAGGCATAGCAGAGCGCCCCGTGGGAAAATATCTCGATGCCGGGACGTTCCGGTCCGGGTATTTCGAATATGGCATCGATCTCCGCCATGCCGAGTTCCCGGGCGAGAACAACCCGGGAAAAACCGGCTTCGCGGGCATGCATCACGCCTTCCCCGTCGGTGATGGTGCATTGCGTGGATGCATGGCGGGAGAGATCGGGAACCAGCCTCCGGGCCAGATCCGCCGCCCCGGCATCCTGGAGGAGGATCCCATCGGCGCCCATGCTGTAGAGCAGGACCAGGTAGCGGGCGAGCGCCGGAAGTTCACGGTCATGCACGAGCGTATTGACGGTCACGTAGACCCGTGCCCCCCGCAGGTGAGCGTAGGAGATTCCCGCGGATAGTTCGTCATCGGTGAAATTGGGTGCGGATGCCCGTGCCCCGAACTGTTTTCCCCCGATGTAGACCGCGTCTGCCCCGGCATTCACCGCGGCTCTGAGAGCATCCGGTGATCCTGCCGGTGCGAGCAGTTCGGGAATCCGGTGGTTCATGCCTCCCTGTACTATCTCCTGCATCCTGCAATAAAGCTCACAATACCCTCCCGGCCCCTGACTCCAGCGGGTGATATAAGGGTGTGCGATCCACTCTCATCGTATGCAGCTGGTCGCCTCGGTGGCTGATCCAATGGATATCCCTGGAGCTGAGACGGAGGGTGCCGACGCAATCGAACTCCGGCTCGATCTCTTTCCCGCGACCCTCCCCGAATCCTCCTGCCGGGCCGTCCGCGAATGCAGGCTCCCGATCATCCTCACCGTCCGGAGCAGGGACGAGGGGGGTGCCTTCTCCGGCGGCATAAAGGAGTGGGAGGTTCTGATGGAGCCCTGGCTTTCCCTCGCAGCGATGGTCGATATCGAACAGCGGTTCAGCGCCGCTGCCCCGGGATACCGGGAGCTCGGGAAGGAGATCATCGCCTCGTTTCATACCGCAGCAATGCCGTCCGGGGAGGAACTCCGGGAGATCGAGTCCCGGCTCCGCAGGTATGGCATCCCGAAGATCGTTGTCGGGCCCCGTTCCCTTGACGACGTGCTCTCCTTCTGTTCCTTCACCCTCCATTCGGAGCACCCGGTCATCACCAGCATCATGGGCTCCCGGTTCCGGTTTGCCCGGTTGATCCTTCCCCTGTTCGGGTCCTCATTCCTCTTCTGTGCTGCAGGCAGACCCACTGCGGAAGGGCAGTTTCCGGTGCGGGAAGCCCGGGCGCTCATGGATGCACTGGCCCGATGATTCGGGCCTCTCCGATATCTTTAAATGAACCCCGGCAGAAGTGCACCATATACCCGCCAGGGGGAAGTTCCGATGAAAACGTATCCCTATCCGGAAGGACCCGGACCCGTAAGATGGGTCTCCACCGGGTGGCTCGCCGATCACCTCGGCGACCCCGGCCTCTCGATCATCGATGTGCAGTCCAATATCCACGAGTACGTGAAAGGGCATATTCCCGGTGCCATGTACGTCAACGAAGGGCTGTTCCGGGTCCACGGAAAAAAACTCCCCACCGAATGGATCCCTCCCGAAGCCGCGGGTCTTCTCTTCAGGACGCTCGGCCTCCGCGCCGACAAGCCGGTCGTGGTATACACGGGAAGCCCGATCCTCACCGCATGCACCACCTTCATCGGCGACGGACTCGAACAGCCCTTCGCCGCGTATACCCTCGCCCGGTTCGGGCACAACAACGTCTGTGTGCTGGACGGAGGCCTTGACGCGTGGCGTTCTGAGAAGCGGGCGCTCAGCCAGCAGTTCCCCTCCGCTGCCCCGTCCGACTTCGCCGCCACGGTCCGTTCCGACTACTTTGTGACGTACGAGGAATTCAGGGCCATGAAGGATCGTCCCGACGTGATGACCCTCGATGCCCGCCCGCCGCCGGTCTATGAAGGCCAGGGGCCCTGGATCAAGCCCGGCCATATACCCGGTGCGGTCAGTATGCCGTGGAAGACATTCATGAACCCCGACAACCCCCGGCTCCTGAAATCCGATGAAGAGATCGCGGCGGTACTGAAAGAGCGGGGGATTACACCGGACATGACCATCATTTGTTCCTGCGGGACCGGGAGGGAAGCGACCTGCGAGTTCCTGCTCTTCAAATTCTACCTGAAATTCCCGAAAGTGAAAATCTATGAAGGTTCATTTACCGAGTGGACCACCTACCCGGACAACCCGGTGGTGACCGGGAAGAATCCCCGGTAACCGTTTTCCCTCCGGTTTCCGGTCAGGGCAGGATACCCCCGGAGGTACCTGAACCTGTTTACAGCAGGACCGGGTACGCGTTCAGCGTATACTCGTTGATACAGTCCCCGTCGAGTTCAACCAGGATCGACCGTGATTCCCCGGGTGCGAGCGTTCCGGCATACACCTCCATGGTGTCCCGGACCGCGCCGGTTCCGGCATCGACCAGTTCGAGCTGGACATTTACGTTCCTGGCCTCGACCTCACCATGATTATAGACCTGGACGGTCACCGTCCAGAAACAACCCCGTGAAACGGAGAAGTCCGCACCTGACCGGACCAGGTTTACCGAAACGCCCGATACCTCCTTCCCCGGTCCGGGGCCGGCGAGGTCCGGGACCGATACGCATCCCGGGAGTACGACCAGGGAGAGCACGAGGAGAACAACCGGAACGAGTGGACCTGTTTTCATAAGCTGCTCCTGTGAGTGGATCAGGGTATCTCCTTCAACCCTGAAATAGCCGGTACTTCTGCTGCTCGATCAGGGCATCTGCCAGGACCAGGCAGAGCATCGCCTCCGCAACCGGCAGCACCCGGGGGACGATGCAGGGATCGTGCCGGCCCCCGATCCGCACCACCGTCTCCTCGCCATCCCTCGTCAGGGTTTTCTGGGGTTTTCTGATGGATGAGGTCGGCTTCACCCCCACCCTGACCACGATATCTGCCCCGGAACTGATGCCGCCGAGAATCCCCCCGGCGTGGTTGGAAAGGAACCCGGTGCTGTCCATCTGGTCGTTGTGCTCGCTTCCCTTCATCCGGGCGGCTGCGAACCCGTCCCCGATCTCGACCCCTTTCACCCCGCCGATGCTCATCAGTGCCCCGGCGATCCGGGCATCGAGCTTGCCGAACACCGGGTCGCCGAGGCCGGGTGGACCGCCGCGGGCCGTGATCCGGATGATCCCGCCGACAGAATCCCCTTCCGCCATGGCCCTGCGAATCTCCTCCTCACGTCCCGTGGGATCGCTCACTCCGTGGATCTCCTCGATGGTTCCTTCGACGGTAATCCCGGCTTCCGAGAGGATCCGGGCGGCGACCGCCCCGGCTGCAACCCGGGCAGCCGTCTCCCGGCCCGACGACCGGCCCCCGCCCCGGTGATCGCGGATCCCATACTTCATCTGGTAGGTGTAATCGGCATGGCCAGGGCGATAGACATCGCGGAGCTCGTCATAATCGGACGACCTCGCCTCGCGGTTCCGGATGATCAGCGCGATCGGCGTCCCGGTGGTTCTGCCCTCGAAGACCCCCGAGAGGATCTCTACCCGGTCGGGCTCGGCCCGCGGCGATGTGAGGGGGTCACGGCCCGGTCTCCGGCGGTCGAGTGCCGGCTGGATATCATTCTCCGAAAGAGAGAGTCCCGGTGGACATCCGTCGATGACCACGCCCAGCGCAGGACCGTGGCTCTCACCGAACGTCGTACATCTGAACGATTTTCCGAACGTGTTCATGGCATCATGCTCCTCACCAGGTCAAGAGGTGCTGAAATTCCGGTAAAGTGGCGGAACTGCGTGGCAGCCTGCCGGACAAACATCTCCGTACCGGGGATCACCCTGCATCCGGCAGTCCGTGCGAGCCTGAGAAGCGGCGTCTCGGCTGGGGTGTAGACCAGGTCAAAGACGGTCATGGACGGTTTCAGCTGGGACTTCTTCAGCGGGCTGTGCGTGTCCGGCTCCATCCCGACCGGAGTGGCATTGATAACGATGTCGGGATCGGCCCGGTCGAATGCTTCCGGGGGTCCGGATTCGCAGCCGAACCTCCCGGCAAGATCCTCCGCGGTGCTGACCGTCCGGTTGAGGACGGTGATTTCCATGGAGAGCGCTTTGAGCGCGTAGACCGCCGCTGCCGCGGCGCCGCCGGCACCCAGCACGACCGCCTTCGATCCCCGGGCATCGGTGAGAGCGTCGCGGATGCCGATCCAGTCCGTATTGGACCCGTAACTCCTTCCCCCGCACCATACCACGGTATTGACCGCCCCGATCTCCCCGGCGTCGGGTTCGATGCCCGACAGGTGCTCCATGATGCTGCTCTTGAAGGGGATGGTCACCGAGAGTGCCCGGAAATCGAGGTCATGGCAGAGGCGGAGTATCGGAACAATATCGGGGGCCTGCAGGCGGGTATAGTGGCAGTTCAGGCCGTAGTGGGCGAAGAGCCGGGAGAAGAGTGCCGGGCTCCGGCTGTGGACTGACGGGTTCCCGGCGATGGCAAACAGCCGCGTCTTCGGATCCCCCCCTACCGCTGCCTGCTCAAAGGCCCGGATCTCGTTTTCCGGAATCCCGGACGCCTCCAGGAACCGGACCGCCCGGGCCCCGGCACCCGGTGAGGCTGTGCCCTCAGCGAGGATCCTCAGTATGGCAAGGCAGACCTCGTTCGGGCTCCGGGTGGTCGTATCGATACAAAAATCGGCGGCACGGGTATAGAACGGCTTCCGCTCCTTCAGCAGGAGACGGATTTCATCCCGGAGGGGGAGGGTGGTGAGCGGCGGCCGGGTGGTGTCCCGGATCCGCTGTTCGATGGCTGCAGGTTCGGCTTCGAGGAGAATCATCGTGCTTCCCCGTCGGAGCGCTTCCACATTCCGGGGATCGATCACCGCTCCACCGCCGGTCCCGATAATGCAGCCCGTTCCGGGAAGGGTGGCAATGACCTGCCGCTCGTAGTCCCGGAAGATCTCCTCCCCCTCCCCGGAAAATATCTCGTGGATGGTTTTCCCGGCCTGCTCCTCGATCAGCGCATCGGTATCGAAAAATGGGAGACTGATGAGCCGGGACAGCAGAATGCCGCACTCGGTCTTCCCTGTCCCCCGGAACCCGCACAGTACGATCCTCATACCAGTCCGACCTCATGGAGTATTTTCCAGAAATCCGGAAAAGACTTGCTGACGCACTCCGCACCCGTGATGGTGACGCCCCCCACCGCGAGACCGAGCACTGCCGCACTCATCGCGGTGCGGTGATCATTTCCGGCATCAACAATCCCGCCGTGAAGATGTGCCGGCCGGATGATGATGGCATCCTGCTCACAGGTCGCATCGCCGCCGAGGGTCCGGATAATCCCGAGGACTGCGCGGATACGGTCGCTTTCCTTGAACTGCAGGTGGGAGATCCCGGTAAACCGGGAGGGAGAGACGGCCCGCGCCGCAACCATGCAGAGCGTCTGGACGATATCGGGCGAGGCGGACATGTCCCGCTCGATTCCCTCGAGCCGGCCGTCGCTTTCCACCGTGACGGCATCACCGGAGGACCCTACCCGGCAGCCCATCTCCGCCAGCGCTTCCAGCAGACACCGGTCTCCCTGGACCGATGCCGGGACCAGGTTTTCCACCGTTGCCCTTCCCCCGCATGCGGCAGCCATGGCAAAGAAGTACGAGGCCGATGAATAGTCACCCTCGATCCGGTAGGTCCGTGCCCGGTACCGGGCCGGGATGACCTGGAACCGTCGGTAGCCGTCCCGCTGAACCTTCACCCCGAACGATGCCATGACATCTGCCGTCACGTCGAGGTAGGCCAGTGAGACGGCTCCGGGAGGGATTTCTACTTCCACGACAGACCGGGCACAGGGAGCGGCAAGGAGGAGGGATGATGCAAACTGGCTGCTGACGCTGCTCTCGACGCTGACCGTCCCTCCCGCGAGCTCACCGTCGATGAGGATCGGGGGGAATCCCGGAGATCCCAGGTACCGGATCCTCCCCCCGATCGCGTTCAGGGCCGTAACCAGCCCTCCCACCGGGCGTTCTCTCATACGGGCGCTCCCGGTCAGGACGACGGGGTTCCGGCAGAGGAGTGCTACCGAGGTGAGGAGGCGGAAACTGGTCCCCGAATCCCCCATCCCGAGTTCGGTATTCCCGGGGCAGTCCAGGGCCCCGCCCGACCCAGTCACCCGCAGGTTCTCCCCGTCGCGATCGATCCGGATTCCGAGCTGGGCGAGAGCTCCCGCCGTGATTGCGGTATCGGTGGCATCGAGGGGATGCTCAAGGATGCTCGTCCCTTCCCCCAGTGCCGCCGTTATCAGGGCCCGGTGCGTGTAGCTCTTGGACGGGGGAGCCCGGACCGTGATTCCGATTCCTTCCGCCTTTTCGAGGGTCACGTCCATGCGGGCACCTCCAGTTCCCGGTAGCACCCGAGCTCCCGGAACCGTGCCTTCTCCCGGAGCGCACGGAGGGCATCGGTCCATCCGGGAGTGTAGTCCGTATCCATGAAAAAGATGTACCGGCCCATCCCCCGCTTTGAAGGGCGTGACTCGATCCTTGTCAGGTTGATATTCCGGGTGGCGAAGATCCCGAGAAGCTCGTAGAGAAGACCGGCCCGGTCCTGTTCGGGATCGACCAGGATGCTGCACTTGGTACAGTCCCGCTCCTCTCCCCGCCGGTTCGAGATCACCACGAACCGGGTGGTGTTCGACGGGTTGTTCTCCACATGCTCCGTGACGACAGGCAGATGGTGCAGCCCCGCAGTCATCCGCGATACGATGGCGGCCGATGCCGGTGAACCGGCCATTGACTCGGCGCTTGCGGCATTGCTGCTGGTGTGGATCACCGGCACTCCCAGCTCATCGATGAACCTGCTGCACTGTTCATGGGTCTGCGGATGGGCATAGAGCACCGCGATTTCATCCAGGGGAACCCTTGACACGAGGTAGTGGTGGATCGGCATGAACAGTTCGGCGGTAATATAGACCTCGTGCTGCAGCAGCCCGTCGAGTGTCGGGCCAACCCCGCCGGCCTCGCTGTTCTCGATCGGCACGATACCGTCGCAGACGCCGGCTTCGACCTGGGAGAAAATCCCGGAGATGGTGGGGACCAGCATGACCGGGCCGGGAAAGACCCGGACTGCGAGTTCATGGGAGAACGTGCCCTCGGGACCGAGCGCCAGGATCGTCATCGGTCCACCATCGCCCGGATCAGGAAGTCGGTCTCCGCAGCCGCCCTGGTGCAGTAGGATCCGAAATGCGCTGCATTCCTCTCAAAGAGGGTGCTGAACGCCCCGGCATCCCCGGCATCAACGATCTCCCTGAGCTCTGCGAGGGACTGGGCGTATGCCGCGAGTATTGGCGGCACGAACGGGTTCAGCCTGAGGATGTCCCCGTACAGGTCCGGCTCCTGGGAGAGGAGGCGCCCCACCAGCCCCATCTCGATCTGGTAGACCGGGCTCATGAAGGGGGCGGTCTCTTCCGGGGTCATGGCGAGCCGCCGCATGGTATCGGCCACGAGGAGGGTGACGCTGTGGGTCAGGCCCTGCACCAGCGCCATGACCCGGTCATGCTCCTCGGGAGTTGAAATGGTGATTCCGGCTCCCTCGCATTCAAAGATCGAGAGGATCGCATGGAGGGTCTCCGTGGTGCACCGCACGGGGGTGGCGACGATGGTCTGGCCCCGGAGGGAGGGGACACCAGGGCCGAACATCGGGTGAAACCCGATCACCGATGCCGCCGATTCCAGCATGGCCGTGACCGGTCCGACTTTCAGCGAGGTGAGGTCGCAGAGGACCTGCCCGGGCGAAAGAAGGGGGGCGATGCGGCGGATGACCTCAACGGTGTCCCGGATCGGTACGGAGACCATGACGAGGTCGCACTCCTGCGCCAGTTCCTGGCAGGTGACCACGGTCGTTCTCCCGCACACCCGGACCTCATGCCCCGCCCGTTCAAAGACACCGGCAAAGAGGTGTCCCATCTTTCCGGTTCCACCGATTATTCCGACTTTCATCCTGTCACTTCTCGATGATCGATTCCTTCACGGCGATCCCGAAGTGCCGGCCGGCCTGCAGCACCCTGCCGAGCACCCGGTCGCCCGGGGTAAGCGCAACAACCGAGATCGGAATCCCGTCGGCCCCGACCAGGCGTACCGTTTCCGCATTCTGGAGCACCAGGCTCGCCTTCACGCCGTCGGCCTCGGCTTCGACCAGCAACAGCGGCCGCTGCTCGATCTTCACCCGGCCCACCCCAGCATCCCGCAGGATACCGTCATGTGTTACGGCAAGCACATGGTCCCCGGCAGAGAGATCCGAAAGGTAGGCGGTCTTCTCACCGGGAACGAGCGTATAGGCATGCACAGCACCGGCGTTCACTCTGAAGGGCCGGGGACTGACGTAGGGATTCTCGAGGGTCTCTGCCTGGACGAGCAGGAGCGCCGATGAAGTGTTTCCCACAAGGATTCCCTCGCCTTCCGTGAGCATGGAGCAGGTATCGACGCAAACCCGGTCGCCCATCCCGATCGGCCGGACTGCGGTGACCGTGAACGGGACCAGGTCGGTCCTTCCGGTACCGGCCCTGACCCGTGTGCCGACCTTCCTGATCAGGGCGGGGGTCGGCTCCTTCAGGAGGATTCCACGAACTCCCTTCTCGAGCACCGTCAAGGCGAGGTCGGCCTCTTCTTCCGATCGCACCGCGGCGATGATCCGGTCAGAGACAGCGACCAGGTTCTCAAGGGGGATCACCCGCCAGTCACCGGTCTCCACCACCACGTATCCCTTCCTCGCCATGGCCTCCGCCTCTTCCATCCCTTCCGTGCCCGTTATGGTGACCTCGACGACATCAGTCCCCCATATGAGATCCCCGTCATCCGAGACCACCGTCATCCTGCCAAGCGCTTTCACCGGTGCGGCCGCTTCCGTAACGATCACGTCGGCTCCGCTCTCGATTGCAGCGGTCGCAAGCTCCTTCTTCCAGGGGCGGATATCAACCCAGAACTCTTTCATGACCGCTCCGAAAGCGCCCGTTCAGGGTCCCATCCATCATGGACGACATGGCAGAGGGCCCGGACGAAGGCCGTGGTATTCTCCCGCTGGAAGGCGTTCCTCCCCACGCAGACGCCGGCTCCGCCGGCGTTCACCGAGTCGCGGATCGCTGCAAGGGTCTCGAGGTCTCCCGCCTTTTCCCCACCGGCGATGAACACCGGGACCGAGCAGGCCTTCACGATCCGGGCAAAGCTGACCGGGTCCCCGGTGTAGTTGGTCTTGATCAGGTCGGCACCGAGCTCCTCGGCAACACGGACACAGTGCCCCACCGACTGGGGTGAGTACGAATCGATCCCCTTTCCCCGCGGGTAGATCATAACCAGGAGGGGCATGCCCCATCTCTTGCAGTCCCTCACCACGGCTGCGGCATCCTCGAGCATCTTTGATTCATTCGGTGCCCCGAGGTTGATGTGGATGGAGACGCCGTCGGCGCCCAGCGCCACCGCCTCTTCCACGGTGCAGACCAGAACCTTATCGTTCGGGTCTGGATTGAGCGATGTGCTCCCGGAAAGGTGGACGATCAGGCCGATGTCCCTCCCCTTTCGCCGGTGCCCCCGCTTCACGATCCCCTTGTGGAGGACGATGGCGTTCGCCCCGCCCTCGCTGACGTCCGAAATCACCCGGGTCATATCCATGAGTCCCTCGATCTGGCCGAGGGTGAACCCGTGGTCCATGGGCACGATTACCGCCCTTCCGGTATTCCGGTCAATGATTCGCTCTATCCGGATCTCTTTTCCAATCATGGTTCATTCCTCTTCAACAATTCACATGCCTCTTCTGCGCTCCTGCCCTCATGCACGATGAGGGCAGCCGCCCTGATGAACCGGGCCGGGTTCTGGTGCTGGAAGGCATTTCTCCCGATGGAGATGCCGGTCGCCCCTCCCGACATGGCCCCCTCGATCAGCTCCAGGGTCGAGCGATCGTCGGTCTTGGATCCGCCCGCCACCACCACCGGGACCGGGCACCCCCGGGTCACGGCCCGGAAGCTGTCGGGATCTCCGGTATACACGGTCTTTACCATATCGGCACCGAGCTCGGCGGCAACCCGGGCCGCAAGTGCGACATGGTCGGGACTATGCTCGTTGGCGATCTTTCTCCCGCGGGGATACATCATGGCCAGGAGGGGCATGCCCCATTCCATGCACTCGATCGCCACCTCCCCGAGGTCTGCAAGCATCCGGGCTTCCGAATCGGCTCCGATGTTGATGTGTACCGATACTGCATCGGCACCCATCTTGAGCGCATTGGTCACCGAATTGACCAGCACTTTTTCATTCGGGTCCGGCCCGATTGTCGTGCTTGCCGAGAGATGCAGGATCAGCCCCACATCCCTCCCGCTCTTCCGGTGCCCGTGCAGGGCAAGCCCCACGTGGCCGAGCACCGCGTTCGCTCCTCCTTCCGCGACCCGGTCGACGGCCTCACCGAGATCGATCAGGCCTGCTATCGGCCCGTTCGTGACCCCGTGATCCATGGGGACGATGATCGTCTTCCGGGTGTTTCGATCGATGATACGTTCCAGACGGATTTCTTTTCCTCTCATACAACACCACTCCTCCATGCGCCGCATTCCAGGGAATGTGCTCACGGAAATCAGGCAAAATAGCCAAAATAACTAAAATAACCAAAATAAGCATGACAGCTGGAACCAGCCACGGCTCCGGGAACAGCATTCCGGAGAACCGTTATGCAACGTGCGTGAGCCGGGCTAGGAGCGATAAAAACACTCACCGGTGAAAAAACACTCACCTTGCATGCGTATCAGTTTCTATCAGGTGCTATATAAATTCATAGCTCCCCTGGCGGATCTGGAAAAAGAGGGTTCCCGCAGGAACTATTTGTGAATTTTCTTGATGGAGATAACGTCCCCGAGCGTCGGGACGACCCTGCCGCCTTTCTTTTTTTCCGATGTCTCCTCGGCGGTATCGATCAGCCGGATGTGCAGGGTCCGCTCGAGTTTGATCCGGACATCATCCTCCGGGATCAGGTCTCCCTTCTCGATCTTCTTGATCAGGAGCTCCTTCTCCTTGAGCTCCATGGCGAGATCCTTCTGGCTCCAGCCCCGCTCCATCCGGGCGGTCCGGATCCGTTCCCCGTAATCTTCGACGATCTCGCCCTCGATCAGATCGAGAACGTCACGACGACGACGGGCCGGTACCGGGGCCGGGGCGGGCCTCCCGGTAACCGGCTTTCCCCTTCCTTCCGCTTTCTTTGGTCTCTGCACCTCGGTCCCGTACTTTGCACACTGGGCACAGACATCCAGCAGGGCACCTTCTATCCTGACAGTCTTTGGCTGCCCCTGGATCTTTGCGCCGCATAGTTCACACTGCATATTCCACTCGCAAACATCTTTATAGCCATTTTTCCCTATATAGTTAATTGAGGAAAAAGATGGCAGAAAGCGCCCGGCAGCCGCAGGAGCCCCAGAATCCTGAGGAATTATGCCGATACCTTCTCGACCGCGTGACAAACATGGAGACACGCAATCTGGAACTCCGTGAACAGCTCCGCCAGGTCGAGTCGGACAAGCGATACATCGAGACCCAGAAGATCCGGTACGAACGGGAGGTGCGCAAGCTCAAGAGCGAGATCGAGCAGCTCCGGAGCCCTCCCCTGGTCATCGGCACGGTCACCGACGTGGTCGATGCCAACCGGGTCATCGTCAGGAGCAGCGCCGGGCCGCGGTTCCTGGTACGGAGTTCGATGTGCATCGATCCCGAAAACCTCAAGCCGGGAGTCAGGTGCACACTCAACCAGCAGTCGCTGGCAGTCATCGATGTCCTGCCGGAGAGCTATGATGCCGCCGTGTATGGCATGGAAGTGGTCGAGACGCCCGAGGAGAGCTATGACGATATCGGCGGCCTCGACCGCCAGATCCTGGAGATCCGGGAGGCGGTGGAACTCCCGCTGAAGAAGCCCGAAGTCTTTGACCGGATCGGGATCGAACCTCCCAAAGGCGTGCTCCTCCACGGTCCTCCGGGGACCGGGAAGACCCTGCTCGCCAAGGCCGTAGCCCACGAGACCAACGCCTATTTCCTCCGGGTGGTGGGATCGGAACTGGTCCAGAAGTATATCGGGGAGGGTGCCCGGCTGGTCAGGGAACTCTTCGATCTTGCCAAGAAAAAGTCCCCGACCATCATTTTCATCGACGAGATCGATGCCGTCGGCGCCTCCCGGACCGAGGCCACGACCTCCGGCGACCGGGAGGTTCAGCGCACCCTGATGCAGCTCCTGGCCGGCATGGACGGGTTCGAACGCCGGGGCGATGTCAAGATCGTCGGGGCCACGAACCGTATCGATATCCTCGACCGGGCACTCCTCCGCCCCGGCCGGTTCGACCGGATCATCGAGATCCCCCTTCCGGATATCGAAGGGAGGCTTGCCATCCTGAACGTCCATACCCGGAAGATGCACCTCGATGAAGAGGTCAACCTCCGCGAGATCGCGTTCCTCACGGACGGGAAAAACGGGGCCGACCTCCGGGCCATCTGTATGGAGGCGGGGATGTTTGCCATCCGGAAGGATCATGAAGCGATCACCCGGAGCGATTTCCTCAGCGCCATCGAAAAGATCGGGCTTGATTTCGACCGCCAGAAATTCACCAGCAGCTTCGGCGCAATGTTTGCGTGAAGTGCCGGTTTCCTTTTTTCCGGGTTAATGCTTCCCTCGCACGGGGGAATTGCCGGTGGATCCCAGACATCCGGCGTCAGCTTTCTCTCTCGTAATCTGCGGCATCCTCACCGCCCATCGCATCCTCTTCTCCGGCCACCGCACTGCTCCCGCCATGATATTCGTCCTCGGTGCACCAGACTTCGATCTCGGCCGGCCCCGTGCACCTGCGCTCTGACCCGGGAAGGATCTGCTCTTCACGGATCACAAAACCGTCCCGCACCCGGTAGATGAGGCGGAAATCCCAGGAATCAGACAGCGAGATCTCCCGGCCATAGTACACTTCCCAGGCCAGGCGGTGGGAACTATAGACTCCAGGTGCAATCTCGAACAGCACCCCCCGCATGTAGCGTCTCACGTACCAGCGGAGGTCTGAGGCAAGGGCAAGGGCGCCCCCGAGCGTTGCCACGGTGATCTCCACCCCGCATGGCGTCTCCCTCGGCCGGTAGAACCGGAGGGCGTCCCGGCTCGTCTCCGATGCAAGGAGTTCGCGGTAGAGCGCCACACCCTCCTTTGGCAGGAAGAGGATATTCATCTGGCAGGCACCTTGAGTGATATTCGCGGGCAGTGGATTTATAAACTGTTTCACAGGGTTGGAGAAAAAGAAGGAGAGATCAGATATACATCCGGAGGTCGGGAACCACCTCGGCCTTGACCTTCCGGACCGCTTTCTCGAAGTCGTTCTGGGAGACCCCGGTGGCTTCCCGCCGGACCGCCATCATGCCGGCCTCACGGCAGACCGCCTGGAGTTCGGCACCGGTGGTGTTCTCGGTCATCTCTACGATCCGGTCGAGGTCGACCCCCTCGAGCCGCATCTTCCGGGAGTGGATCTTCAGGATCTCCCGCCGGGCTGCCGCATCCGGCAGGGGAATCTCGATGACCCGGTCGAACCGGCCGGGCCTGAGCAGGGCGGGATCGAGCATGTCCACCCGGTTGGTAGCGGCCATGATCCTGACATCCCCGCGGGTGTCAAACCCGTCCATCTCGGCAAGAAGCTGCATCAGGGTGCGCTGTACCTCGGCGCTTCCCGAAGTCCCGTCATTCGTCCGGGTACTTCCGACCGCGTCGATCTCGTCGATGAATACGATCGATGGTGATTTTTCCCGGGCGAGGGAGAAGAGCTCCCTGACCAGCTGGGCGCCCTCACCGATGTACTTATGCACCAGCTCGCTCCCGGACATCCGGATAAAAGTCGCTTTCGCCTCGTGAGCCACGGCCTTCGCGATCAGGGTCTTCCCGGTCCCCGGAGACCCGTACAGGAGGATCCCTTTGGGCGGCTCGACTCCGACCTGCTCATAGATGTGCGGCCGGGTGAGCGGGTATTCGACAGCTTCCCGCACCTCTTCGATTTCCTTCTCGAGACCCCCGATATGTTCAAAGGTCACCGCCGGCGATTCGTCGAGTTCCATGACCCTGACCCGTGAGTCGAATATGTTGCCGACAATTCTCACGACGGAGAGGGCGTTATTGACCGCGACCTTGGTGCCGGGCTTGAGCTTTTGGAAGAGATCATCGTTCACGTGGGTGATATATTCCTGGTTGTTGCCCTGCTGCCGGAGATAGACCTCCCCTGTGCTGAGAATATCGACGACAACGGCAACGAAGAGCGGCATCCTCTTGAGCTGGTTGTTCTCGCGCCGGAGCGAAGCGACCTCCCGCCCGAGCTCCTCGTTCCTGACCTTAAGGTCGAGGATCTGGGACTCGAGATCCTGGAGTTTCAGCTTGGAGGTGAGCTCTGACTCGCCCCCCGGAGTGAGGATGGATTCTTCCATATTACTATTATACTCGTTTTCCCTACATTTATTAGGTGTGATTTTGCTATTCCGGGCGCGGGCGATCTCACGGGGGACCGGGGCAGGGAAGCTCCTGGTGAGTTCTGCCCCCATTACCTTCCTCTCCGGGGTCGATCCGGAGACCGGCACGATCGTCGAGAAGGGTCATCCGCTGGAAGGACAGAGCATCGCAGGAACCGTCCTTGCCTTCGACCACGGGAAGGGATCGACCGTCGGCTCCTATGTCCTCTACGCACTCCGGAGAAACGGGAAAGCGCCGGCGGCGATCATCAATACCCGTGCCGATCCCATCATCGCCGTCGGCGCGATCATCGGGAATATCCCCATGGTCGACCAGCCTGCGGTGGATATCGCCCGGCTTCGCACGGGAACCAGGGTAACTGTTGACGGTACCGAAGGGACGGTGGAGTACGAGGGCGACCTTCTGCCTGAACCTCCGGCATGAGCTGCTTTTTTGATATCTCGTGCGGATGGTTGTTCCATGAAGACCTCCTGGTTCGTTCCTGCGGTTCTCTTCACCATCTTCCTGCTCCTCCTCGCGGGATGTACCGATATTTTGCCGGACAGGGGGGCAGCGGTAGCAACCCCCGGGCCGGTCCAGACCCTCCCTCAGGGGAAGCACGTCACCATTGAAGTGGACCAGAAAGACCCGATCTATGCCACGGTAACGGTCAGCTTTGCCGGAGGGGAAGGACAGATCGCAGTCACCGGCATCGAGCTCCGGTTCACCACAGCCGACGGCGTGGTAACGACCAAGCCTCTTCAGCCGGTCAAGGGTGACGAGGTAATCTTCCAGGGCACCAAAGAGACGGACCGGCTCGAGGGATGGGTAACCCTCAATACCGGGGTGACCTACAAGACCCTTGACATGCTGATCCCCTACCGGACCCGGGGATAATTCCGGGACCGTTCCTTTTTTCCTGTCCGGAGGAGATGAAAGGCGGGACATGAAGGTGAACTGGCGGTATACAACGTCGACGAGAAATACCTATGCCGCACTCTATGCTGCCTGCGAACGGGAGGGGTTCTCACTCGAACCTGCGGACGGCCCGCGGGCAGACGTAACCTGCTACAGCCTCAATTCCCTGAATGTCCGGGATCTTGCGCCGGAAATGGCAGAGGCGGAGTGCATCACCGTCGCCGGGGGTCCGCATGCCACCGCCTGCTGGAGGCAGGTAACCCGGTATGCCGATTACGTGATCGTCGGGGAGGGTGAATACCTGCTCCCGGAACTCCTCTCCCGCATCAGGGACGGGGACCCGGTCTCACTCCCGGGAATCGCCACCCGGGAAGGTCTCACTCCCCCGGCATCGACCGTCATCCTCGATGCCTACCCGGCCTTCTCACGGATGAAGGGATACGTCGAGATCTCCCGGGGGTGCCCGTTCTCCTGCGCCTACTGCCAGACTCCCCGCATATTCGGCACCGTCATGCGGCACCGGAGCGTGGAGAGCATCGTGAGATACGCGTCGAGGTACCGGCATGCCCGGTTCGTCTCACCAAACGCACTGGCCTACGGATCGGATGGGAGGTGTCCCCATCCCGCCCGCATCAGGGAACTCCTCTCGGCGCTTTCGAACACCGTCTACTTCGGCACCTTCCCAAGCGAAGTTCGGCCGGAATTTATCACCGAGGAGACCCTCGGTCTCGTCACCCGGTACTGTGCCAATACCGGCATCCAGTTCGGCGCCCAGTCCGGGAGCGATGCCGTCCTCGAGCGTATCGGCCGGGGGCACACGACTGCCGACGTGGTTGCCGCGGTTGACCGCTGCACCGAGGCAGGCCTGACCCCCGTCGTGGATATCATCGTCGGATTCCCCTTCGAGAGCGATGAGGATCAGCGGATGACGGCCGATCTCGTGCGGTGGATTGCCCGGCACGGAAAGATCCATGCCCATTCGTTTCTCCCCCTCCCCGGAACCCCCCTCGCGCGATCGACCCCGCGGCCGCTTTCCCGGGAGCTCTCCCACCTGCTCGGATCGCTCGCCCTCAGGGGAAAGCTGACCGGATCCTGGCGGTCCCTGGAGATAGGATTTTCTCGTCTCCCACCTGAATGATTAGAGCATGGAAAACGTCCTCCTCCTGGCAGATCTCCATGGGGAATACGGAAAACTGGACGCATTTCTGGACCTGAATCCGGATGCGGTCTTTATTGCGGGCGACATCACCAATATGGGTCCCGCAGAATCGGCTTCCGACCTCCTCTCGCGGATCGATGTCCCGACCTTTGCCGTGCCCGGGAACTGCGATCCGCGGGAGATGGTCGAATTCCTCGAGCATTCCGAATGCGTCTGTCTTCACTCGGCCCATATTTGCCTCGGAAAGATCTCCATTGTCGGAATCGGGGGATCCAACCCGACCCCGTTCGGCACGCCGTTCGAACTGACCGATCAACAGATAGACGAGATACTGTCGGCGGTGATCGCCAAGCGTGAGCGGGCTTTGCATAACGTGCTGATCAGCCATGCCCCGCCCTATGGGATCCTCGACCGTGCAGGGGGGAACCACGTCGGGAGCAGGAGCGTGGCAAAGCACCTGTCCGCCTTCGACCTGGTCTGCTGCGCACACATTCACGAAGAAAGGGGTGTTGCAGAGGTTGAGGGGGTCAAAGTGGTGAACCCCGGGATGGCTGCAGCAGGGGACGGCGCCCTGATCCATTTCGGCGCCGAGCCGAAAGCCATCGGAATCGAGCTGATCACGGTCTAGAGAGGAGAAGTTCAAGATAGGAGGCGAGGATTGGTTCTCCCTCCACCCCGATCTCTTTTGCGACCTCCATCACGAATTCCTGTGGATTTTGCCCGGTTGCTCCTGACGGTGCTTCGATCTCGACATAGGTTCCGAGACCCTTCACCTCATCGAGCGAGACCAGCGCTCCCCGGTATTCGTAGTATTCCCGCCACTTCTCCACCTCGGCAACGGCAACGAACCCCAGCCTCTCGAGGATCGACCCCATGACGTTGCCTGATTCGACAATCGTATTCAGCTCTTCACGGGCCTTGAGCTTGAACTCTCTCATCTTCGGGCCCTTGTAGGTCAGCAGGCATCCTTCCTCGGTGAACCGCAGCCGGAGCGCCTCGTCAGTTATCCCGAAATCGCGGTCGGGCGCATTATAATAGATATCCCGCTCATGGATCCGGACCGACGGGCTGGCATGGAGGAGCAGCAGGCGTTCCCTGACCTTCCCGAGATCCTCCACGCGGGTCTTGATTTCTACCTCGAGCATCGCATCATCAGCCTTCCACAGGTTTATCTATCATCCTCTCTTTGTTATATAGACAGAGGTGCAGATTCCATGCCGATAGAGAAGGGAGATTTTGTCGTACTCAGCTATACCGGCAGTGTTGCCGGAGGCGTCTTTGATACCACCGATGAGGAGGTTGCGCGGGATTCCGGCATCCACAGTCCCGGTGCCCTCTACGGGCCGGTTATCGTCCGGGTTGGCAGCCAGCACGTCATCCTCGGCCTCGACGAGACCCTTGAAGGAAAGGAGATCGGGTACGAGGGCGAGGTTGATATCCCGGCCGAGAAGGCCTTCGGCCCCCGCGAGAAAGAGCGGATCGAGGCTTTCAATAAGAATTCCTTCACGGAGAAGCCGAAGGTCGGCGTGACCATCAAGGTACCCGACAAGGGCGAGGGCACCGTGGTGGACATCATCGGGAACCGCGTGCTGGTCGACTTCAACCATCCGCTGGCGGGCAAGGAGCTCCACTACTGGTTCAGGATCGAAGACGAGGTAACCGGTGTCGAGGAGAAGGTGAAGGGACTGATCCGGCTCTTCGCCGGAAGAGAGATGGAGGTCGGTTTCAGCGACGGCGTTGTCACGATCGATCTCCCGCCGGGGATCAACTACGACCGGCGCTGGGTGCTCTGGAGGAGCCGTGTCGTGCACGAGGCCCTGGAATTCATCCCCGAGATCACCGAAGTGAGCCTGGTAGAAACCTTCCGGCGGCAGGAACCGGAAGAGGCGTGAGAAAAGGGTATATCCGGCCCCTACCCCTCTTTTTTGATACGCCCGGACCGTCACCGGCGCGGAAATCCCGGCCGTTCAGGTACGGTATCAGGAACCGGTGCTACGCCTTGATGCCGGGGCGTCCCCCATCCTGTCCTTTCATGCCGCCCCGGCGAGCGCAACATCGTGCATCATTTTCCTGATCTGCCCGAGGTTGACGCCGGGGTTGGTCAGGACCAGGAGATACCCGTCATGGTACGGTGCAATGGTGACATTCCGGCCGAGGAGCCGGATGGTAACCTGGACAAGGGGGCCGGTCGACAGGAGTGCGAGAACCTCGAAGACGGACAGCAGGACTTCCTCGGCCGGCTCCACAAGGCTTTCGAGAACCTCGTCCCCCCTGGAATCGACGATCGCGCCGTCGCGGAATACTGCAACCGAGCTCACCCCGGGTGTGGTGAGGATCCGGTCGAGAATATCTTCAGGAAGGTCCTCCCCCGCCGGCACACGGAGGGGTGCGGCTCCACGATGACCGGCTCCTGCCATGACTGATTCATGTTCGAAATAATCAGGATGGCCGGCGTGGTGGCCTGCTGACCGGTTGCGGGATGTTCTTCCAGGTCGCTGTCGCTCTTCTCCCGGGAACCCGGCCATGAGCGGGGGCACCTCTGCTTCCTCCTCCCCGGGAACGGGGACCCGTGCCCCGGGTCCCACAAGGGCAAGCGCCTCCCGGAACTCGTGGTCGGTATACCGGTGCAGGCTGGCCTGGATAAACTCATGCTCTGCAAAGAGCCGCCGGGCGGCCTCTCCCTGGATGATCCGGTTTCCCAGGCGGAAATAGAAGGCCGCGGGACGGCCATATCCGATGAGGATGAGTCCCCTGCCACGGGATATCCGGACCAGGATCGCTCCCTGGAACCGGGTGGTATGCGAGAGGAGCCAGTCCAGTGAGGTCTCGATCCGGCCGATCGGCGTCCCGGGTGGAATAGCCGGTGTCATCCTGCCGGCACCGGTCGCTGTCCCTGTTTCTTCATATGGTAGCTGATCCGCCCGATATTGGCATCAGGCCTGGCAATGACGGCGATGACCCCGTCCTGGTCTACCTCCTGGATCATGAGGACCCTGTTCTCGAACTCGAGAAAGATCTGGGAGAGGGGGCCGTCCCGGATTCTGTTTGCGATCATCCCTGATTCAAAAACAAGACGCAAACTGCTGGCGGACAGGCCGCCGATGTCAGGTTCGGGATCTCCGGCCATGGTTACGACCGAACCGTCATTCCTGATCAGGAAGGCGGTACCGACCCCCTTGATTTTGAGCACATCATCCAGTTCCGGCACCGCCCTGGCGACCGCATCATCGCCCGTATCGTGCATCACCACTACGCTTTCCGACACCTGTACCACCTATTCCTTACTGTATCCACGCGAACCTCCAGGCGGTTGATCCTGGGCAAGGGTATCAAGCAGACGGTAGGTATTCACCATCTTCGAGAAGGCACGGGAGAGTTTCCCGATTTCATCGTTCCGAGCTACCGGTAAATCCGGTTCAGTGATGACGCCCCGGGAGAGGTCGTCGGCAATCTGCGAGAGCTGCACGATTGGCCGTGCAATGATCCGGGAAAGGTAGTAACTGCAGATAAAAATCCCCGTGATGGTGATCAGGGTGATGAGGACAATGGTTCCTTCAATCCCGAGAACGGCAATAATCGCCTGGGTTCCTCCCACAGCCACGATACTCAGCAAAAGTATCGGAATTGCCGCAACGAAGAGCATACTGACCATCAGTCTGTAAAAGATGGGTATGTGAAATAGTTCTCCGGCGGAGCTTTCCTTCTTCCTGATCTTGTCTGATTCCACCATGCAAACGCGCCCCTTTTAAGCCACCAGTAAAAGGTCAGCACGAAATATTTTTCCTTCTGGATGATATGAATTCCCGGGAAGAATACTCATCGCAGCGATGAATATAAACTCCCGGCCCTTTCCCCGTGAAAGGTCTTCGTATAGCCCTGGACAGCAGGTACAGCCCTTTCTCCAGAGGATTTGGGTAAGCCGTACCCGCAAGGGGCCTTCCGGTAGTCTGGCAGGAACGGTCGATACTTCCCACCGGGAGGCGTCCTGGTCCGGCAGCCGGGTCCTCTTATGCTTTCAGGTACCGGGCTGCAAGCCTCTTCTCCAGTCGCTCAACCTGTTCCCATGCTGTCCCGATGTACTTCTCCGGGTCGAGGAGATCCCGGATCTCATTCCGTGAGAGGCACGCGGTCACGCTCGTGTTCTCAGCCAGGACCTCGTCGAGAGGTTTTCCCCTCGCCAGTGCCTCCATGCTGGCCTCCCGGACGAACTCGTGCGCCTGCTGGCGGTCCATACCCTTCTCCGCCAGCCTGATCATGACCGATTCGGCCATGTTGATGCCGTGGAGGATGTGGAGGTTCCTCCGGATGTTCTCCTCGCGGAGGGTGAGGCCTTCGAGCACGGTGGTCATCAGCCTGATGATATGATCGGTGAGAGTGGTGGCTTCCGGGAAGAGGACCCGTTCGCAGGACGAGTTGGTCAGGTCCCGCTCATCCCAGAGGGTGTTGTTCTGGAGCGCCGGCTCGACCGCGGAGCGGACGATACGGGCCAGGCCGCAGACCTGTTCGCTCCTGATGGGGTTCCGCTTGTGCGGCATGGTGCTCGATCCGACCTGCTTCTTTCCAAACGCCTCCTCGACTTCGGCGATTTCGCTTCGCTGGAGTGACCTGAGCGTGATCCCGATCTTGTCGAGCGTTGTCGCCACGTTTGCCAGAACCATGAAATACTCCGCATAACGGTCCCGGGCGATTACCTGATTTGAGACCTCCACGGGAGTGAGACCGAGGATCTCCATCATCCGCTCCTGGATCGCGATACCTTTCGCACCGAGAGCGGCCTGTGTCCCGACCGCACCGGTCAGCTGCCCGACCGCTACCCGTGGTGCCAGCTCCTCCAGCCGGTCGAGGTGCCGGGCGACCTCGGCCGCCCAGATGGCGAACCGGAGACCATAGGTTGTGGGAACCCCGATCTGGCCATGGGTCCGGGCCGCACAGACCAGGTGCCGGGTGGCGAGGCTCCTCTTCAGGAGCACGGCGAGCAGCGAACGCAGCTTTGCGTCGATAAGCTCGAGCGCTTCCTTCAGCTGGAGGCCGGTGGCGGTATCCAGGATATCGTTCGAGGTCGCCCCGTAGTGGATCCATCCCCCGGCCTCACCGCATTCTTCAGCGATGGCCTTCACGATCGCCATCATGTCGTGGTTGATCTCCGCCTCGATCTCCTTTGCCCGTGAGAGCCGGGCGCGGGACGCGCACTCCCCGATGATGTCTGCTGCGACCGGCGGCACGAGCCCGAAATCTGAACCGGCCCGGGCCAGCGCGACTTCCGCCCGGACAATGCAGGCAAAACGATTCTCCTCGCTCCAGACTGCCCGCATCTCCGGAGTCCCGTACCGGTACTCGATGGGATGGATGGCCATAGCCAGAGATATCTCCTCTGTAACAATAAAAAACAGTCCTGACCAACTATTAGTGATGGACGAGCTGGATGCCTGGTTCCCGTATGAAGCGTACCGCCCCCACCAGCGGGAGATGCTCGAGCTTGCCGCCCGGGTCGCCCGGGACGGCGGCATTGCCATGATCGATGCGCCGACCGGGAGCGGCAAGTCGAGCGTGGTCGCTGCCCTCCTCGCCGAGCGCGCCGGGAAAAAGATCATCGTTGCCGTCAGGACCATCAGCCAGCTCACCACCTTTATCCGGGAACTTGAGCTCGTCAGGAGCCGGAAACGAGCGCTTGCCTACTCCTATCTCATCGGGAAACGGAGTCTCTGCCTCCTTTCCGGCGAGGGGGATGTCTATCGCCGCTGCGAAGGGGTCAAGTCTGTCTCCACGTCGCTGATGCGGGAGCGGGCAGGACAGGGACAGCTGGTCCCCTCCAAAGACCCGGTCATTATCCGGCAGATCAGGAAACTCGATGAGGAACATCCCATCCTCTGCCCCTACTTCATCAGGAGCAGGGTCTTTGCCGGGGGTGACGGCACCACGCTCCGGATGCTTCCCTCGACCGCTCTCCGGACCCGGGCCGACCAGATCTCCCGCGAACGGGTGCTGCCGCACGAACTCCGCGAGATCGGGGCCGGGGTCTGCCCCTACGAGATGCTCCTCCTCGCGGCCCAGAAATCCGATGTGGTAATGGTCAACTACCACCATCTCTTTGATGACGATATCCGGAACCAGCTCTACGGCTCCCTCGGGATCGAGCCTCACGAAGTCCTGCTTCTCATCGACGAGGCCCATAATTGCGGCGAGGTGATGCAGGGGGTGATGAACGTCGCCATCACCGGCCCGGCTCTTGCACAGGCAGAGCGGGAACTTCTCGGGCTCCGGAAACACCTGAAGCAGGCGGCCGCCATCACCCAGATTATCAGGAATATCGGCGTCTTCATGCAGGGACTCAGGAATTCCCATGAAGCCGAGGACTGGTTTGACCCCTCCATCTTCGACCGCATGGTGGTCCGGGGCTCGCTCTACCGTGACCTGGGCGAGGTGGTCGACGACCTGATGCAGATCTCCGAGTACATCAGGGAGAAGAACCGGACGGCAGGGGAGTACGCCACCACGGCGATCGAGACCATCACTGCGTTCATGGTCCGGCTCTCCTGCTCGGCAGCGGACCCGGGATTTCTGACCATCTACCGGCGGGACGGCGAGGAGATCCTCCTCGAAGTTCGGAATATCGATCCCTCCGACCGCCTCCGGGAGCTGGCCTGGTCCCACCATTGCTGTATCCTCATTTCCGGTACACTCTCCCCGGTCGAGAGCTTCCGCAGGTACTACTTCGGGGAGTTGCCGGTCGCCACCTGCACCCTTCCGAACGTCTTTCCCCGGACCAACCGCATGGTGCTCTGTGCCGGCGATATCACCACCGCCTTTTCCATGCGGCAGAACCGGGAAAATACCGACCGCATCGCCCGGTACATCACCACATTCGCCGGGTTGAAGGGGAACCTGGCGGTCTACTTTCCCTCCTACCAGATCCTCGAGACCTATGCCGCACTCCTCGAGGACAGACTGGCCTCCCGGAACCTCATTGTCGAGCCCAAGGATGCGCGGGGTGCCGGCGAACTCCTGAAGACCTTCCTCGCTCTCCCGTCCCGGGGATCGTCGGGCATCCTCTTTGCCGTCTGCGGGGGGAAATGGAGCGAAGGGCTTGACTACCGGGGAGAACTCCTCGGAGGAGCCATGGTTGTCGGCCTCCCCCTCGCCCCCTACAACCGCGTCCGGCAGATGACCATGGATTACTATCGGCACAAATTCGGGGCGGACGGTGAATTCATCTCCTATACCCTGCCTGCGCTCAACCGGGCCCAGCAGGCCATCGGAAGGGTACTTCGTGCGCCTGAGGACCGGGGGGTTTTGGTCTTTGGCGAGAAGAGGTTCCTCGAGCCGCGGGTCCGGACCGGGCTGCCGCCCTGGATTCGCGAGGAGATGGCGGAATGCAGCATCGATTCCTTTACCGCGGCGGTGAAGCGATGGCGGTGATCACCGGCTCCACCCGCTTCGGGTTCTGGTTTGTAGAAGTCGAGTGGTCCGGGGATACCGTGTTCCGGGTGCAGTTCTCCCGGACCCGGCCTGATGAGGGTCCGGTTCCATCCCTGATACGGTTGTACCTCTCGGGAAGACCGGTTGACCTCTCGCTCCTGAGACCCGGCGCTGTTCCTCCCGGGGAGCTGTATGCGGAAATCTACCGGGAAGTCCGTTCGATTCCGTACGGTGAAACGGCAACCTACGGCGAGATCGCTGCCCGGACCGGTACCGGGCCCCGGGTTGTCGGGCAGGCGATGGCACGAAACCCTGTCGCGCTCGTCATTCCCTGTCACCGGGTGGTCTCACGGTCCGGACCGGGGGGGTTTTCTCCCGATCCCGAGATAAAGATCCGGCTGCTGAACATGGAGCGGAAGAACAAAAAACGTTTCACCGCAGAAGACGACTTTTCACATTCACATGAGGCAGGCTGAATGAAGATCCTGGTGCTCGGTGCAGGGGCAGTCGGTCTCCCGGTTGCCGCACGGCTCTCAAGGGTCGCCGGAGTGTATGCCGTCTGCCGGTCTTCCCATGCCGAGATCATCCGGAAAAACGGATTCCGGCTCACAGGCCTGTGGGGAGACCATACCGTCAGATTTTCCTGCGGGCAAGAGCCCCCTGACCAGGACTGGGACTATATTTTCATCACCGCCAAATCGATCGATACCCGGGAGGTCTGCAGGTTGTATGCCGATACCATCGGAGGTCGTGAGGTGGTAAGCCTCCAGAACGGGATCGGGAACGAGGAGATTATTTCCGCCTATACCGACAGCGTCATCGGGGGGATGATCATCACCGGGTTTGAGTGGCAGGGTGCCGGTGCAGTCCATGTCACGGTCGAAGGTGGCGTGATGAAACTCGGACGCTTCCCGAAGGGGCCGGATCCTGCGGTCACCGGCCTGGTGAGCCTGGTGCGGGAGGCGGGGATTCCCGTGGAAGAGAGCCCTGACATCAGGTCTGAACTCTGGGCAAAGACCATGTACAACTCGGCCCTGAACCCGGTCGGGGCCCTGATGGGGGTCGCCTATGGCCGGCTCATCTCGGTCCACACCTGGGATGTTATCCGGTGTATCATCCGGGAAGCATTCGCCGTGGCAATCGCCGAGGGCGCCTCATTTCCCTGGAAGACCGCCGAGGAGTACCTGTCTCATCTCCGTGGCGTCCAGATCCCGGCAACGGCGGATCACCGATCCTCGATGCTCCAGGACCTGGAACGGGGCAGGAAAACCGAGATCGGGTTCCTGAACGGCGCCATTGTCGAACGCGGTGCGCTCCATGGGATTCCGACCCCCTGCAACCGGTGCATCACGGACCTGATCCGGTTCCGGGAAGAAAATACCGAAGGGAGCGATGTCCGGTGAGGTCGGCAATCGTCCTGGTTGGAGGAGAAGCACGACGGGCCAACGGCCGGGAAAAGTACTTCTTCCGCCTCGAGGGGAAGACCTTCATCGAGCGACTGGTCTGTTCACTCCTTCCTGTGGTGGACGAGATCGTGCTGGTGGCCAGGAATGCCGAACAATGCGGTCGCTTTTCCGATCTCAAAGGGGTCAGGTGCGTCGCCGATATCAAGAAGGGACTCGGGCCTATCGGAGGTATCCATGCCGGGGTGCTCGCCTCCCGCGGAGATCTCCTGTTCGTCTGTGCCTGCGATATGCCCTGCGTGAGTACCCGGGTTGTCGAGGAGCTCTTCGATGCGCTCGGAGACTATGATGCAGTGATACCCTCATGGGATAGCGAGATGCTTGAGCCGCTCCATGCCGTATACCGGAAGGAGCCGCTCCTGCACTATCTCGGGGATCACGGGTCCCTCTCGCTCAGGGACATGGTGAGGAGCCTCAACTCCCGCCTGTTTCCGGTCGACCGGCTTCGGCCGGCGGATCCGGATCTCATTACCTTCACCAATATCAACAAACTCGAGGATCTTGCAGCGGTATCCCCGGAAGATCCTGCCGGAAAAACGGATTAGATGAGGAGGGTCCCGCAGGACATATTACTGAGCGGCTTGCCGGTCTGGCTCCCGGTTTCCGGCACCCTGATCTGGATCTCAGCCGAGAGATCGTTGCCACCGAACTCGATCAGATAGGTTCCCGGCGATCGGAGCGTCAGCTTCTTGGCCGTCTCCACGCTGTAGGATCTCGCAAAGCCCTCGCGGGCTACGATCGTTCCGCTCGGCTGGTCACGGACCGTGACCTCGAACCAGGCTGCCGGACTGATACTGGTGATGGTCTCGGTCTTCTCTTCCCGTTCTCCCACGCGGCTCTCGTACCAAATCGTCCGGGTGGTCATGTTGGGCTTGATGCACATCTCGATGACCATCGGTGGGCGTTCGAGCTGGTAGCTGTACGCGGTTTTGTTCTGTTTGAACGCAAGGGTATCGTAGAAGATCGCAACGTAGTCGGGTACTTCGGGAGTCGGGTCGGGGAGCCGGGTGTATGAGGAGGTTGTGGGCGGAGGAGTCTCCACCGGGAACGGCGTCGCCGGTGTCAGGTAACTGGTTGGTGTCGGCGAAGGCGTCTGGCTTGTTCCGGCACCCCCTGCTGTTCCGGTATTCCCACCTCCGCTCCCCGATGTCTCTTTGTTTCCGCCGGAGAACCAGCTCGATCCCCCGGAGGATCCGGATGAACTTCCATCAGGAGGTTTGATACATCCTGCAAGGATGGTCAGGAAGACAAGAATGAGTACGATGAGCATACACGCGATGCGGCTGGCCGTCATTACGTGAGGATGGGGTTCATCGCTATTTAATTTTTACGCCTTTTTCATCCTCTTTGCGAGCGATACGGGCCTTATTGGAGCGGAACGGAGTAAAACACAGAGAAAAAGTATGAAATGAATCCAGGAGTCAGTCGATCACAAAGACGGCTGCAGCGAGCACCGTCGTCCACAGCCCCTTCTTGTCTCCCATGGCAGACTGGCAGATGTTGGTGGTCTTGATAATCTTGCCGCTTGCCTTGTAGATCTGTTCCCGCTCCTGCCATGCCTTGTTGATATCGAACTCGATGCCGAGCGTGGTGGCAAGCATGGTGGCCGCAAGATCCTCAGCATAATCCCCGGTCTTGTCCGCAGTCTCTCCATAAGCGTGATGTTCGGAAAGGTACCCGTATTCATGGGGCTCCTTGGGAAGTGCCAGTCCGATGGCCGCGGAGATCAGGCGGTTCGGTTCACTGGTCTCGTTCTTTGCCATCACGCAATAGGTGATCGTCCCTGGCTCGAGCTTGCTGATCCCTTCATCAACCGTGACCATTTTGCAGTTGGGAGGAAAGATGCTCGAGACGTACACGAGGTTGTACTTCTCAATCGATGCTTTTCGGAGCGCGAGTTCAAAGGAGGCGAGCCGGTCTTTATGAACACCCACCCCCTTCGTAAAAAAGACCTTCGTCGGGACAACCATGCTTCATAATTTGGGATTTTCCTCAACTTAAAATTTATTATTTGGAGAATGAATCGCTAATTTCCTTTTTTTTCTCGATTTAAATTTAAATTTCTCATTTTATTCAATTTTAACACTGAATAGAAGTTTTTCATTCAATATACCTGTTTAATACCCTTTGATTTTTCAAGGGGAACCATGAATCACCCGTCAGGGAACCGGTCGCTGGCAAAAGGGGGAATTTCATGGCTTCTCCACCGCTACGCTACCTATTAAAACTATTCACTCCCAATAGGTATGGAACGATGAAGGCGGTTCTGGGTCTAGAGGATGGCACCTACGTAGTAGGTGATGGTTTTGGATCGGATGGTGAATGCTCGGGCGAACTGGTTTTTACCACCCAGATGTCCGGCTACATGGAGGCACTCACCGATCCGAGTTACCACGGGCAGATCCTGATGTTCACTTTTCCGACCATCGGGAACTACGGGGTTGACCGGCTGAATTTCCAGCATCCGCGGGTGTGGGCGCTGGGGTGTGTAACCCGCGAGATCTGTACCACCCCCGAAGCGCAACCCTCGGTGATCGATTATTTTGAAGAACAGGGGCTCCTCGGCATCCAGGGTGTCGACACCCGGATGCTCACCATCAAGACCAGACGGGAGGGAACGCTGAGGGCGGCCCTCGTAGTGGGTGATGACAACGGGGAATATGCCGTCGAATGCGCACGAAAGGTCACTCCTATCTCGGACCGGGAGCTCATTCCTGCGGTCTCGTGCCGGCAGCCGTACCACATCGAGGGATCGGGGAAGAGGATCGCGGTGATCGATCTCGGGATCAAGAAGAACATGATCCTCTCGCTCAAGGCCCGGAACGCCGATATCCATGTCTTTCCCCACAACACTACCGCCGACCAGGTCGAGGCCTGCCGTCCCGATGCGCTCTTCATCAGTAATGGCCCGGGCGATCCGCTCCAGGCGAAAGACGCCATCCGCTGTGTCAGCGATCTCGCCGGGAATCTTCCCATCTACGGTATCTGCATGGGCATCCAGGTCTGCGGTCTCGCCCTCGGGGGATCGACCTACAAGATGAAGTTCGGCCACCGGGGCAGCAACCAGCCGGTCAGGTACAAGGACGGAAGCATCTACATCACCACCCAGAACCACGGGTTTGCCGTTGCCGCAGATTCGCTCCCCGAGGGATGCGGGATACTCTATGCGAATGTAAACGACGGCACCCTTGAAGGATTCGAGAATGCCTATCTCGACGTCACCTGTGTTCAGTTCCATCCCGAAGCTCACGGGGGACCGCGGGATACCGAGATACCATTCTTCGACACCATGTTCAGGAGGCTCTCCTGATGCCCCGCAAGCAGCACATCCGGAAGGTCCTGCTGATCGGATCCGGTCCCATCCAGATCGGGCAGGCTGCAGAGTTCGATTTCTCAGGCTCGCAGGCCTGCCGCGCATGCAGGGAGGAGGGAGTCAAGGTTGTCCTGGTCAACTCCAACCCTGCCACCATCCAGACCGATCCCGAGATGGCAGACGTCATCTATATCGAGCCCATCAAGGCCGATATCATCGAGAAGATCATCGAGAAGGAGAAGCCGGATGGCATCCTCTCGGGGATGGGCGGCCAGACCGGGCTGAACATGACCGCAGAGCTCGCCGAACGGGGTGCGCTCAAGGATGTCGAGATCCTCGGCACCCCGCTCGAAGCCATCTACCAGGGGGAGGACCGGGAGAAGTTCCGCTCCCTCATGGAGCGTATCGGAGAGCCGGTGCCAAAGAGCATGATCCTCACCCGCATCGATCAGCTCGAAGAGGCGCTGGAGACGGTCGGTCTGCCGGCCATCGTCCGGCCGGCATACACCCTGGGCGGCTCCGGCGGAGGGATCGCCCATACCCGGGATGAGCTGGCACGGATCGTGGAGATTGGTTTCACCCGCTCACGGATCCATCAGGTCCTCGTTGAGGAAAGCGTGGTGGGATGGAAGGAGATCGAGTTCGAGGTGATGCGGGATGCCGCCGATACCTGCATTATCATCTGCGGTATGGAGAACGTGGATGCCATGGGGATCCATACGGGAGAGAGTGTGGTGGTGGCGCCGATCCTGACACTCCGTGATGACGAGTTCCAGATGTTGCGGAGCGCCTCGATCAAGATCATCCGGGCCCTCGATGTCCAGGGCGGGTGCAACATCCAGTTCGCCTACCAGGACGGAGAGTACCGGGTCATCGAAGTGAACCCGCGGGTTTCCCGCTCCAGTGCGCTTGCTTCGAAGGCTACCGGTTATCCCATCGCCCGGGTGGCGGCAAAGATCGCCATCGGGCTCCGGCTGGATGAGATCACCAACTCGGTGACCGGGTCGACCCCCGCCTCATTCGAACCGTCCATCGATTACATCGTGGTCAAGGTGCCCCGCTGGCCGTTTGACAAGTTCAAGAAGGCCGACCGGTCTCTCACCACCGCCATGAAGAGCACCGGCGAGGTGATGGCTATCGGGAGGAATGTCGAGGAAGCGTTCAAGAAGGCTCTCCGGTCACTTGATACAGATGTCGACCATCATACCAGCCCGAGCGAGATCCGGATGATCCTCTCCCGCCCGACCGACGAGCGGTTCGGAACGCTCTTCGATGCCTTCAGGGCCGGATTCACCCTGGAGGAGATCCAGGGTCTCACCCACATCGCCCCCTTCTTCCTTGAGAAGGTCCGGAACATCGTGGACCTCGATCAGCGCCTCGGCGACTGCCCGGAGCCGGACGATATCGTCAGGGCAAAGAGCTACGGGTTCACCACCACGGAAATCGCCGAGCTTGCCGGGATGAGCCCGGACGGGATCGATGCCCTCTGCGGGGATCCCGTCTACAAGATGGTGGACACCTGTGCCGCGGAGTTCCCGGCAAAGACTCCCTACTTCTACTCCACCCGGGACGACGAGTGCGAGATCCCGGCAAGCGACCGGGAAAAAGTACTCATCCTCGGGTCCGGCCCTATCCGGATCGGCCAGGGCATCGAGTTCGATTACTGCACGGTGCATGCCGTCAAGGCGCTCCGGGAGGAGGAGGTCGAGGTCCACATCGTGAACAACAACCCCGAGACCGTCTCCACCGATTTCGACACTTCGGACCGGCTCTTCTTCGAGCCGATGTCCCTTGAGGACATCATGAATGTCCTGAAAAAGGACCGGTACACGGGGGTGATGGTCCAGTTCGGCGGCCAGAACGCCGTGAACCTGGCCGTCCCGATCCACGAGGAGATCCGGAAGCTCGGGATAAAGACCCGGATCCTCGGAACAAGCCCGGATTCCATGGACATTGCCGAAGACCGCGATCGGTTCAGCGAGCTCCTGAGGAAGCTGGATATCCCGAGCCCGCCCAACAGTTCGGCCACTTCCCTTGCAGAAGCCCGGACCAGGGCT
>JAAEET010000010.1 GCA_013415565.1 Methanomicrobiales archaeon | reverse complement strand
ATCCGGTGAACGATGGCAAGCCCCACCCCGGTCCCCTCGTAGGCATGGTGCGAATGCAGCTGCTGGAACGGTTTGAATATCGTGTCGGCATACTTCATGTCAAACCCGATCCCGTTGTCCTTAATGAAATAAACGGTCGTTCCCTCCCGGATGATCGCACCGATCCCGATCACCGTCGGATCACGGTTGCGGGTGAATTTTAGGGAATTTTCAAGGATGTTATAATAGACCTGGTGGAGCAGCTGGGGATCAGCGTAACTGGGAGGGAGATCGCCAATCTCGAAGCGTACATCCCGTTCATTCCACTCTCCCTGGAGTTCTTCCAGAACCGTCTTCACAATCCGGGACGGACTGATCACCTCCTTGTTCAGTTCCTTCCGTCCAACGCGTGAGAAATTCAGGAGATCGTCGATCAGTTTTCCCATCTGCCGGGTATTTTCCCGGATCTTTGAGAGGAGGCGGAACTCTGATTTCGACATAGCCCCGCCGGCCTGCGTCAGCAGGAGACTCGAGTACCCGTCGATGGCCCGCAGGGGAGCCCGGAGATCGTGCGAGACACTGTACGTAAAGGATTCCATCTCCCGGTTGGCGCTCTGCAGGGCGTAGGTACGCTCGCTCACCCGCCGTTCGAGCTCCTCGTTGAATTTCTTCAGGTCTTCTTCCAGTTGTTTCCGGTCCGTGATATCCCTGATGACCCCGACAATATGCTTCTGCCCTCCGCTGTCGGTATATAACGCCTTCTTGGTCACAATCGTGTGCCGGCCGTTCTGTGCATCGGTGAAGCTCTCCTCATCGATGTTCTCCTCACCGGTCTCGAATACCAGTTCATCCTTCTCAAAGAAGACCCGGGCTACCTCTTCCGGAAAGAAATCACGATCCGATTTCCCGAGGAGTTCATCCCGTGTCCGACCCATGAACCGGCAGAAAGCATCGTTAAGCAGGATCCACTGGTGGTTCCGGTCCTTGACAAAGACCGGATCAGCGATGGAATTGATGATGCTTCCCAGGGTGTTCCGGGCATTGTTGAGTTCTTCTTCAGCCTGACGCCGGTGTTTGAGCTCGGTCTCAAGTTCCCTGGTCTTCTTGGCGACCTGGTAACGCATCGCCCGTGACCACGAGAATGCGACGAGGACAACCAGGGCAACCGGTGTGAACAGGTAGAAGAAGAGGGAGGATTCACTCAGCCCTTCATCCTCCAGCGGAGTGAACCACCGGGTGACCAGCAGGTCGAATTCCCCCGATTCCCGGAGATCCCGGAGACCATCATCGAGGAGGGGTAGGTACAGTGCTCCGGCCTCGCTGGTCCGGAGGGTATAGGCACCCGGTTCGGAGTAGCCCTCAACCACGGTTATCCCCCGGATATTGCCAAATTTCTGGAGGTAGGAAGCCTGCATGTTCTCGAGAACCACGAAATCTCCCTGCTCCATTTCAAGGCGAAGAACTGCATCGGCAGGGGTGTCTGCCCCGGCACTCCGGTATCCTTCAGGGACAAGAATTTCCGGACCGGGAGATCCGGTACGGGGTACAATGATCACGTCACCGGCCTGCAGGTTTCGTGAACGCTCCCACTCATCCCGTGAGTAGAGCCAGTACTGGACTGGCATGAGGGGCTCTGCAAGATAGGGGCGATCCGTCGGGAATCCCCTGGTAAAGACCGGGAGGATGAACGACCCCCCCTCTCCCGGAACGCCAGCCGCACGGGCCTCCTGATCCGTTAGTATGTTCCTGGCAAGGACCTGCATGAGTTCGCAGGAAAAGCCTGAAGGCTGCCCTTCATGATCAACGAACTCGTAGGGAGGGAGGTTCTCATGCACGATAAAGAAAAGTCCGGCCTCCTGTTCTGCAAACGCCGGCATTCCCAGAATGAAAACGACCGCGAGGAGAACGGTCCCGTACCGTGATATCTCGAAAGACGCCTTGTCTGCCGGACGACCGGATTGTGACCTGCCAATACCTCCTCTGGCCGTACTGATGTGCTCAGCCCGGGCCTGAATAAAGATATCGAAGTAGCGCCGGAGGAATCCTTTCGGTCAGGCGGGCCGGTTACCGTGATATATGATAACAAACCACAAGCTATTTCAGATAAAAGTCATTAGTGATTCTCGGGGAGGATTTCGTTGATCCTTCCGGGCTATATGGCAGGGTAGGCCCGGCCCGAAGGGACCGGGGGAAATGACCACATGGATACGAAAAAGATCCTGTACCAGGTAATCATAACCCTGATCTTCGGGGTTCTCGCCTACGTAACCCGTGCACTTGATCTTATCACACCGCTCGGGAATATTTTCGTCCTCGACCTGCGGGATTTTTTCGTGGCCATCGGTGCTGCAATCGGTGGCCCGGTACCCGGCCTAGTTATCGGCATCATGGCAGGGCTCCCGGCAAAAATCCCGGCCATCGATGTTGCGGCGTTCAGCGTTGCCGGTCTGACGGTCGGATGGTTCTCTACCTACTTCTACCGTCGGGGAATCAATGTTGCCTACTCGGCAGCATTCATGCTGGCCGGTTACGGGGTTGCCCTGATCATGGTCCACTACTATAACCTCTGGCAGTTCTCGACCGGGCTGGTTGCCCGGGCGATCATCTGTACCCCAATCAATATCTTCATCCTGCACAACCTCCTCATGGCCTATCCGAAGATCCTTGCCATCGCCCGGTATAACGGGGAGAGGGAAAAGAGAAAGGAATGACGCGGTCCGAAAACCGGGGCGATCTCAGACGGTTCTTCGGGAAGAGAGGTTCGCTCCAGGTTATTTCCGCCTTCTTTCCTGTTCTGTGGCACTCCGGCAGGCCTTTTTAGATGGAATGTATACCATGTAGGTGATGTCCGATGAAAACGAGCTGCAGCGAGGGGCATCTCCCTGCTATGGCCTTTCTGACCTCATGGTTTTGATGGCTGAGAAGATGGAGGAGACTGCCCGGGCACTCGATACGGAACAGGCGGTCAGATTCCTCGATGAGATGCTTTCCGCCCGGAGGGTATATGTCGCAGGTGCAGGCCGATCCGGCCTTGTGTCACGGGCATTTGCCATGCGGCTGATGCATATCGGTTTTGAATCCTACGTTATCGGCGAGACGATAACCCCGGCATTCTCCTCAGGAGACACGCTGGTCGCTTTTTCAGGATCGGGCGAGACCAACTCGATCTTTGATATCTGCGAGACGGCAAAGGAACTCGGAGGCAGGCTCTGTCTCATCACCTCGTCAACGGATTCCAGGATCGCCAGGATCGCTGACTGCATTGTCACGCTCGGCAGGCAGGAATCGCAGGGTGAGGAGGTGACGAGCCAGTATGAGGTCCGGCAGATCATCGGACAGTACCGATCGGTCTCCTCCGCATTTGCACCCCTGGGAACACTCTTTGAGACGGCTGCCCTGATCTTTGCCGATGCGGTCGTCTCGGCGCTTATCGAAACCCGCCACTGCAGCCTCGACGAGGTACGGGGCCGTCTCTCCAATGTCCAGTAGAGCGAGTGCCGGGTCTTTTCATACTTTTTTCAAAACAGCCCCCGGCATCCATACCCTTCATAACCGATCGTGAGAAAGACCCTCTCATGGATGATTCCGTACCTCTCCGGAAAGACGAGGATGTCAAACTGCTCCTGAAAGAGTACCTGACGAGCATGGATCTCACGATCGCAAGGGAGCTGGATGAAGATGGAAACTGGGGATTCTGGATCCGGTTCGGTAACTATCCGATTCTTATCGATCATCGGAAAGGGAGTCACTTCTGCGTGGTTGCCTTCCAGATCACTCTCAAGGATGAACATGCTATTGAACACCTGAACCAGTTCTATGAAAAAAACGATGCCCAGTTCGTGTATGAACTAACCCGGGCATTCACATCCCCGCTGACCGGCTACACCCGGATCATTGAACGGGGGAGTGTAATCGGATACACCATTTCAAAATACATCTACCCCTATCACAGTGAATTCAACATGCGGACACTCGATATCGCCCTCCAGGCTGTGGTGAGCACCGGGGCGGTTGGCGCTTCATTCCTGAAATGGATGGCGCGGGTCATTGATTTTCAGCATGAACGGGGGATTGAGCCGGGAGACACCGATCCGACAAGACTCTTCGTGTAAAAACGGTATTCCCGGGGAAGAATAGCAGGGTGCCAGAAAGAAGGTTGCCTGCTGAATATCCGGGCCCCCGGTTGTACCGCGGGCGGCCGGCTTCCGGAATGGGTAATCGTTCGGAGACTTTTCCGGGTGTTCCATGAAAGGTCCAACCCCGGTGACCGGCAGAGACAACCTTTTAATTCCTGCCCCGCCGTCCATGTGTATATATGGATCCCGACTCCTTCCCCGTCGACCTGATCTCATGGGACACTGCAACGACGCTGTCAAGGAGCCTGGCTGCGATGATCCGGGAATCCCGGTATTCTCCCGATCTCGTCATCGCCATCGGGAGAGGCGGGTATGTCCCCGCACGGATCGTCTGCGATCGTCTCCTCATGTCAGATCTCACCAGCATCAAGATCGAGCACTGGGGCACGGCAGGCCATAAGTTTGATCAGGCCCGGGTGCGCTTCCCCCTCTCGGTAGACATTGAAGGAAACGACATCCTCGTCATCGACGACGTTACCGATACCGGAGAGACCCTGATCGCCGCCCGGGAATACCTTGAACGGCACGGACCGGGTGAGATCCGCACCGGGGTCCTCCAGCATAAAACAAGCTCGATCCTCGAGCCGGATTACTATGCGGAACTGATCTCCGAATGGAAGTGGATTATCTACCCCTGGGCACTCCATGAGGACATGATAGGATTTCTGGAAAAGGTCCTGTGCACCCAGCCTGCATCTCCTGAACAACTGGCCCGGGCACTCAGAAAGCGGTTCGCGATGGATCCTGATATGGATGAGGTCGTCCTCGCTTTAAACGACATGGTCTCCCTGGGGACGGCTGCCCGGGAGGAAGGGGCGTATGCTGTCCCGGGACGCGATCGGTGAGAGGAGTTATGAACCGTCCCGACACCGTTTCCGGTACAACGGAGGCCGGTCCTGCCGTTACGCCAGGTTCTCAACCGTGATGGGGGAACATGCGGAAAAGAGCGGGAAATGGTTTTATGCCGGACCGGCCCGAACCTGGAATGAGTATCGCCATGGAAATCGATAGAGATCGCGAACGGCTCCTCCGTGCATTTCTCTCCAGTCCTGCCATCGGGCGGAGAAGGGCCGGCGCTGAAGCACTCGGTCGGTATCACCAGGCGCTTGTTCACCGATCCCACCTGCGGGAGACCGGCGAGATCGCCGGAGATAACGAGCGCCTGGAATTTCTCGGTGACAGGGTTTTGAACCTGATCGTGGCTGAATTCGTGTTCCGGAACTACCCGGGATCGGAAGGAGAATTGACCGCCCGGATGGAATGGACCGAGAACCGCAATCTTGCCCGGGCAATCACCGCCGCGGATATCGGTTTTGAAGATCTCATCCTGGTCGGAAGCCGCCAGGAGAAGACTCCTGGCATCATTGCTGGTGCCTTTGAAGCCTTTGTGGCAGCCCTCTACCTCGATGTCGGCCTGGCACGAACGAACGCCATCATCGGGCGACTCATGGCCGACGAGATACGTAACTTCAGGACCGACCGGAATTACAAGAAGACCCTCCAGGAATACCTCCAGAAACAGGACCGCTCCCTCCCCGTATATATCCTCGAAGGGCGATCCGGCGTTCCCCATCAGCCCCGGTTCACCTACACGGTCTCGGTCGAAGGAGAGGTCATCGGGAGGGGATCGGGACGATCAAAGGCCGAAGCGACCCAGAACGCCGCCCATGAGGCCCTGATCCTGCTGAAAGGACCGCATCCCGGATGAGGGATACCATTATGAGCTTCCTGGGGTATCATCACGTGAAGTCCTGTGTTCCGGAAAATTCTTGTTGCCGTTGACGGATCACCCATAACCGGGAACGTGCTTGCCGCCGCGGCCGATCTGGCGAAGCACTATGAAGCCGAACTCCACTGTGTCTATGTCATCGAGACCGGATGGTCTGACGGGGATGTTGCCCGTGAACTGGTGATCCGGGAACTCGAGGAAGAATCCGGAACCATGCTTGCCGGGTTTGAGAGAGATCTCACCAGGATGGGTGCATCGGCCGACATGCACCTGAGACGCGGCCATCCCGGGGAAACCATTCTTGATGCCGCCCATGAAACCGGCTCAGATCTGGTCGTGATCGGATCGGTGGGCAGGAGCCAGATCTCCCGCATGCTTTCCGGGAGCGTCAGCACGTTTGTGGTTGCGCACAGCCCGGTGGCAACTCTCGTGGTAAAGCCCTGATCCACCGATGATCTGTGCCCGGTGCTGCCACAGCCTGATACCGGCTGGCACTACTGAGACGTTCCACTCCGCATTCGTCGTCTATACTGTTCTTGCACTGACCCGTGAAGAAGGTAAAATCCAGATCGGGCGATACCGGAGCTTCCTCGAATCTCTGGAAAAGGAGATTGCCGTCCCCCGGCTTCAGGGGGTCTGAGCGGGCGGGATCGTCCTTGCCGTGTTTGCCTCCCTGCTGATCAGGCAGAAAATCCCTCCTATCAGCATAATGAGATCCAGCGGCGGAAGAACGCACGAAATGACCGCAAAGATACCTGCCCGGGAAAAATCATCCCTTCCTGCGTAGTACAGAGCGACGATTCCCATTGCCGTCCCCGCAAGCTTCAGGGTGAGCAGGGCGATCACTATCCATTGCGGGAGACTCATCATAATTCCAAAACCGGTGACCTGCCCGAAGCTCCAGACGATGGCAGCAATGAACCCGAGAACAATGATTGCAAGGATGCTCAGGATGACAGCAACGAGGATGAGGATCTTGCCTATCTTTGCCTCGGCCGAGAGTCCTTCCATGTTCAGCATACCAGTACAATCACTGCAGGCGCTCCATTAAGGTATCGGGCGATCTTCTATCCGCCGGCCCGGAAGAGATCAAGGGATCGGAGCGAGAAACACTCTTCATATATTTCGGCGGGGTCTGCGGTATCGGGAGGTTGATAGGGTTCAGGGATATAATCGAACAGGATCCTGAGTGCTTTCCGGATTTCAGGGGATCGCCTTCTCACCAGATCCCGCTGGAGGTGGTTCGGGAGCGGGATCCGGTGGATATCCTGGTGACATGACCGGCAGAGGAGAAGGAAGCGTTTCTGCGGATCGGGACTCTCCGGGGGTATGCGGCCGGGAACAGGGACTATCCGGTGAAGAACAAGATCCGGGAACGCAACCTGCCTGTCACACCACTCACATGTCCCACCAAGGAGGGTTTTTACTGCCCGTTCCCTTTTCCCCGTCGTCCTGAAGAGGGTCATCTGCGAAAAGTACCGGGATTCCTGCTTTAAAGTCTTTCCTGCGCCCCGGGGTCCGGAGGGTCCGGGATCACCGGATCTTTACTGGGGGGAGGTCTTCCGGATGAGGTAGTACGAGGCTGCCAGGGAAATGATCACCGCACCGAGAGCGATCATGGCCCCGCTGTTGAGGAACTCGCCTCCCTCGGCGAACGGATCGAGAAGGATGATCTTCCGGGCAACGGCAATGATTGCCACGAGCACGATGATCTCGACATGGATCTCATTCTTGAGGAGATATACCTTGATCGTTTCAAGGAGCTCGATCCCGATGAGAATGAGGAGGAAATACCCGAAGACCTGGAGAATTTCATGGTTGGCGAGCCGGTAGGAGAGATCGCTGACGAGGGCATGGAAGAGGATGGCCACGAGTTCTATGACGCCGAAAAAGATGACCCCCGCCAGAAGGATCATCAGGATGTAGTACACACCCCGTTCGAATTTATTGATGTACTCGAGCATCTCCCTGTTCCGACCGGTCCTGGAAGGAATCCCGTTTACCTCCACGGGTTCCGGATTATCACCCAGATTGGGACCATGAACTATAAATAATTGGGGGAATCGGTTCTTATCATGCGAATAACCAGCATGATTATCGGTTGCATGCTCATCCTGCTCGCCCTGACCGGGTGTGCTACCGGACAGGAGGTTATCGGAGGAGATGCGGGGTATTTCGCGGTTGAATCGAGTCCCGCCGAAGCACAGGTCATCTTTGACGGGGTTTACTATGGAAACACGCCGCTGGCTATCCCGGTGTACTCGACGGCAACCCCGCGGCATACCATCACCGTTTCAAAATCGGGATACTTCCCCTGGACCCGGACCTATGCCTCGAATCCCGCCCCGGGTGAGACGGTCCGGATTGTCGCCATTCTCGAGCCGAGCTCCGAATTCGGCACCCTCACCGTCACCTCGTCCCCGGCCGGGGCGCTGGTCACCATCGATGGTGGCCGGGGACAGCAGGCACCATGGACCTATACCGATATCAGGGCGGGCAGCCACATTGTCCGGGCCTTCCTCTCGGGATACCAGCCGTTCCTGACCATCGTGAGTGTTCCCCCGGGGGGATCGATAACGGTTGACGCCACCCTCGCCCCGCTCTCCGAAATCGGGGTGCTCCAGGTCAAGAGCACGCCGGGCGGAGCCGACGTCTACGTGGACGGGTTCTACAGCGGAGCCACCGCCGCGACGATCGGTAACCTGGCCGCCGGACAGCACATCGTCCAGCTCAAGCTCGCGGGATATCGGGAATGGATCGGGACGGTCGATATCCCGGTGAATTCCGTGGCCTTCATCGACGCCACCCTCGAAATTGCGACGGCTGATCCCGTAGGAAACATCGTGGTGACGTCACAGCCTTCCGGAGCATCGGTCTACCTCGACAGCAACTTTCAGGGGCGGACCCAGGCAGGCAACCCCCTTGATCTGACCGGCATCCCTCCGGGAACCTATTCCCTGGAGATCCAGCTGACCAATTACCGTGATTTTATCACAATGGTTGAAGTCCAGGCCGGGAAAACGGCTGTGGTCCATGCAGAACTCGTGCCCGCCACGAATCCTTCCGGGACCGGGACACTCCAGGTCAGCTCGGATCCCCAGGGAGCAAACATCTTTCTTGATAACGTCTGCAGGGGTGTGACGCCCCTGACCATTCCAACGGTCGAGGCCGGGACCCATACCCTGCTCCTCCGGCTGCAGGGCTACCATGATTATTCCTCATCGATCACCATAGCTCCAGGGCAGGCGCTCCAGGTGCAGGCTGCCCTCTCCCCGGCCCCGACCCAGACAGGATTTGGCGCAGTCGTCATCCTCGGCGCGCTCCTCGGCGCATTCCTGCTCTCGACAAGGATTCGCTGAGACTCACGCTTTTTTTTCTTACGCACCGTTCAGAAAAAGATCCATGCCGCCGGCTGAGAGGGCGGATGCAAAGAGCTCTTCGGGGTCGGGCGAGGGTGGTGGATGGTAGGGCTTTTCCCGGAACACCCTCCTGATCCTTCGTTCTGTCTCTGCACGGCGGGATCTTACAAGGAGCCGCTGGTCCCGCCTGGGAACGGACAGGGTATGCATCGACGTGTGGCAGACCGGGCACAGGATGAGGATCGAGGAGACGGGATTCCCATCGATCATACCGGGGATACAGTGGATTTGAAGGAGACCGGGAGCTATCCGGTCCCCACAGCATTCACAGCGCTGATCGGTCGCCATTTTGAGCATGCCCGCCTTCTGCGCCGACAGTGAACGTTCGAATCCTGAACAGGCAGGTGCTTTCATACATCCAGGAAAAGGTGATACCCGGAAAAAATGGTTTCGTACGGCCCACTGCCGGGCACCATCGGATTTGTCAGGTGGTTCACGAATCACTCCTCAACAGGCCTGCCGTGAGGGAGAGGCAGGGACAGGAGGAGCCGATCCTCTCCCGGCCCGAAATACCCGGGAAGGAACCCGTTCTCCTCAAATCCCATGCCGGAGTAGAGGGCACGGGCCGGGTGGTTTCCGGGGGCAACGGTTAATACTATCCGGTGAACCGCGATGCGGGATAACGCCGAGATGAGGGTGGAAAGGAGGACGGTCCCGATGGAGCGGCGATGGTACCGGTCCGCCACCCGCAGGCGGAGTATCCAGCCTTCTCGACGATCGGCCAGTGAAACAGCCCCGACCGCATACCCGGCAACAGTATCCCCATGGACCGCAACAAAGAACATCGGGGCAAAAAGGACCGAGGCCTGCCTGATAAAAACCGCGGCGCTGTACGGCGATCCTTTCTCGCCCTGCTCCAGTTCGCAGACTGCGGAAAAATCAGCCGGTGAAAACAGCCTGACGGCAATGTCCTGTGCCATCGCTTGCTCGTTTTCAGGAATGTTCTCCCGGTACCCACCGTGAGCCTTCGGCCGTATGCTCCTTTTTCCAGATGGGGACCGTTTCCTTGATCCGGTCGATGATGTATTCACATGCATCGAAGGCATCCCGGCGATGGGGTGCCCCGACAGTGATCACGACAATGTGATCCCCTATGGCGAGGGGGCCGACACGGTGGATGATATCCACGGACCGGATGTCATACCTGGACAATGCCTCATCCCTGATAACCCCGAGTTCCTGGAGGGCCGCTTCCCGATATGTCTCAAGTTCAATCGATGTTATACCGTCGTCGCGGACAATTCCGGTGAACGTCACGATGCCGCCGACCCGGGGATCCCGGGCCGCATCGATACAGGCCCCGGGATCGAAATCCTCATCTGTTATGGTGATCATGCACCTCTCCCTTCAGCCTCCCGCTACGGGCGGGTAGATAGCCACTTCGTCTCCCTCGGCAAGGATGATGGTCTGGAGAGCGCTCCGGCCTACCCGCTTCCGGTTGACCATGAAGATGATATGCTCCCGAATCATTCCCTGCTCATCGAACAGGAGGTCCCTGCTCTCATCATTCCGTGAGGCGAGTGCTCCAAGGAGCGCCGGAATCCCGGATCCTTCCGGAAGATCGAGCGCTTGTATCTCTCCAACCACTTCACGGAACCGTGCAAATGCCCTGACTGTGATCTTCACCGTCTACCCCCTGTCCCGGGTGCTCCCGGAAGATGGTCTCCGCAGGCGCTGCACCGGGGGTCACGTTCAAGATCCAGGATGGTGACCGAGGAGTCTCTCCCGTCCCAGATCAGCAGGCGGTTTTCCAGCAGGGACCCCCTCCCCGTCAGGTACTTTATGGCCTCGTTCGCCTGCATGATGCCGATAATTCCGGCAGTTGTCCCGATGATCGGGAACTCCGATCCTCCCGGCGGGTCAGGGAAGATGCACTGCAGGCATGCCGTCTTGCCGGGAATCACCGTTGTGATGTGCCCGTCGAATCCTGAGACAGCCCCATGGATGCAGGGGATGCCATATTCAAGGGCCGCACAGTTCAGTGCATACCGGGCGGGAAAATTATCGAGCGCATCAATGACGAGTGAGGCCTGCCCGATAAGGGACGGTGCATTCTCCATGGTGACGGTCTCGCAGACCTCCCTGATGACCATTCCCGGGTTCATCGCCCCGAGTTTCTCCCCGGAGGAAACCACCTTTTCCCGTCCGATATCCTTCTCCCAGTGGAGGATCTGCCGGTTCAGGTTGGTCAGCTCCACCCGGTCGGAATCGATGATGGTCAGGCGCCCGACCCCGGCGGCGGCCAGATAGGCTGCAGCAGGACAGCCGAGCCCTCCGGTCCCGGCAAGGACAACGTGCGCCGCTTTGAGCCGTTCCTGCCCCTCCTCGCCGATGAATGCAATCTGGCGGGAATACCGCATGATTTCCCTTTCGCTCAGCATGGTTCCCGGTGAATCCTCCCTTGGATCCTGCACAGTATTATGAAGTGTTTCACCATAATGTATTTCCTGATAAGCCCCGGCAGGTCCTGGTGCCGGCCGGCATATACAGAACCGGTGGTAATCCTGGATCCAGAGAAGGAGAAAGCTTTGCGGGAGACCCTCGCAGGGAAGAAATGCATCACCATCGCATATTCCGGCGGTGTTGACAGTGCGCTCCTTGCCGCGATAGCGAAGGAAGAGCTCGGGGAGCATGCCCGTGTCATCCTCCTCGACTCCCCCCTCCTTCCCCGCAGGCAGCTCCGGGAGGCACAGGAACGGGCAGCGGCCCTCGGCATACCCCTGATTATCCTCCCGTTCCCCATCCTGGACGATCCCGGGTTCCGGCAGAACCGGAGAGACCGGTGCTACCGGTGCAAGAAACATGCCTGCCGTATCCTCCGTGATTCGGCAAAGGATGCTGGTGCCGGCACGATAGCTGACGGGGTGAATACAGACGATCTGGGTGAATTCCGGCCGGGGCTTCGTGCCTGCGGGGAGGAAGGGGTCATCCACCCCTACGTCGAATGCGATTTTTCGAAGAAGGATATCCGCGAGCTCGCCCGGTCCCGCGGTCTTCCGTTCTGGAACAGCCCTTCATCGGCCTGTCTTGCATCGCGAATCCCCTACGATGAGGAGATAACGACCGCCAGGCTCCGGACCATCGAGACGGGAGAAGACCTCATCCGTTCGTTCGGTCTCTCCCAGGTCAGGCTCCGGTCGCACGGGGACCTGGCCCGGATCGAGGTGCTCCCAACCGAATTTTTCCTGCTGCTCCGTTACAGCGATGAGATTGCAGCCGGACTGAAGGCGGCAGGTTACCGGTATATAACCCTTGATATCGAAGGATTCCGGAGCGGGAGCATGGATGAGGGTGCCGGAGGGCCCCCAGGCCGCGAATTTCCCCGAAGGGCGTGGTAGACCGTGGCGAACATGAAAGCGGGCCTCCGGCAGATGGACGGGAGTACCGGGATCAGGAGAGGTACGTGATCCCCATCACCATCGCCGTTGCCGCCGTCTTCATGGGCATGGCAGCCGGTTTTCTGGCGGCACTGGCGGGCCTCGGAGGCGGATTCCTCTATGTCCCGATCCTGATCCTGGTCTTCGGCCTCGCACCGCAGGACGCGGTAGGCACCAGCCTGGTCGTTATCATATTCACCACGCTTGCTGCATCGGCCTCCTATCTGCGCCAGAAGAGGGTATTTTTCAGGAGCGCTGCGTGTCTTCTGGCCCCCAGTATCGTGGTGGCAATCGCCGGCGCCTACCTGACGGCATTCATATCCGGGGCGATTGTCGGGCTGCTCTTCTCCCTGGTCGTCGGCATGCTGGCGATCAAACTGCTCTTTCCGAAATTCCCCCTGGTGCGGGCACTGGAGCGGGGTCCGTCCTGCGAAGAGACCTGTTGCGATTCTTACTCACGTCGAGTGAAAACCAGGATTTTTTATTTCCATTATACCGTGTGGGGAGCATGTGCCGGCCTGGCAAGCGGACTGACCGGTATCGGGGGTGGAGTGTTCAACGTCCCGGCACTGGTGACCACAGGAATGCCGGTGCACTTTGCCGTGGCGACCTCATCACTGGTTGTTCTCGGCACGTCATGTGCGGGCGCCCTGACCCATGCCACGCTCGGTCATGTCGAGCTGGCCTACGCGCTCAGTCTCTCGGCTGGTGCGGTGATCGGTGCATACGCCGGAGCGCATACTTCTCCCAGGGCGCCGGAGCATCTGCTGCGTACGGGTATCGGGATACTGCTGGCCGCGGTAGCGGTCATGATGCTTGGTTCCATCCTTTCCGGTCCGTAACCATGCGGGTGTCCCCGGCGTTACTGTTCGGGATTGAGCAGGTATCCGGGAGTCCGTCCCGCGGGGACGGATTTCAGGTAACGGGCGGCAATCGCCATGGCGACAATCGTCCCGATGGTGTTTGACAGGACATCAAGGATGGAGTCGGTCACGCCATTGTTATAGGACGACTGGACCAGGACATCGATGTAGTATTCTCCAACCTCCCAGCACAGTCCGAGAAGCAAGACGAGGACGAATATCCAGGGGAGAATCCGCGAGGGGCGCACCCGTATCTCCCAGGAATCGAGAACAAGGAAGAACGAAAAGATGAGGAGGCCCAGAGCCAGGGCCGATACCCCGTGCGCCAGCTTATCGTAGTAGGGCATGAACTTCCAGTACCAGCGGTTGATCCCCCCGGCTATATGGAGAAAAAGGGCGAGAGCTACGATACTTTTGGTGCCAAACGGGAGGATGACGGCCATCTTTCGTTCAAAGAGAACCGGTACTCCAAGAAGCACGATGGATATGAGCACAACATAGAACCGGGTTGTATCATCGATGAGCACAGCCTGTACGGCGAACCAGAGGAAGAGGAACACGAAAACGATGAGAACGGCATACTCGAGCTGTTGTCGGTTCATACTGTCGTTCCAACATTATTCGCTCTTCGCGGTTATATTTCTGCTCCCTTCCACGGTCACCAAAGAACAGTACTCGATTCCGTGTTCCCGGTCCGGCCTGCCGTTCCGTTGAAAACACGTTCTATGCATCGGTTTTTCTATGGACAGGGCTATGGTACCTACATACGGAGGCGTATCAATGGCAGCGGTACCGGTAATCCCTCGGAGCACCTGCAGGCTCTTTGGTGCCATCAAGGCACTCGGGACCATGAAGAATACCGTCATCCTGGTCCACGGTCCGAAAGGCTGCGTCTACCATATCACCTATATCCTCGGTATGCGGGGCGATCACCCTCCCCGGATCTACTCGACCTGCCTTGACGAGCAGGACGTCATATTCGGCGCCGAGCGGAAACTGGCCGGGGCAATCGAGGAACTTGACTGCACGCTCTCGCCCGACCTGATCGCCGTCCTCTCCTGCTGCGCATCGGATATCATCGGCGAGGATGTTGCCTCGGCGGTCAGTTCCGCATCGGTATCGGCACGAACCCTGGCCGTTGATTCAGGGGGGTTCGAGGGTGACCACCCCGGTGGCTATCACGACACCCTTGCAGCAATCGCATCCGCGCTGGCAGGCTCCAGCGGAACGGTCGATCCCTGCCGGGTCAACCTCCTCGGCGTGCTCCGGTCCGGACCGGATCTCTCGGAGATGAAACGACTCCTCTCGTCTGTTGGGGTCAGGACGGGAGCCGTCTTCACGGCGGGTTCCGGTCCGGGGGATTTCGCCCGGGCAGGTGACGCTGCCCTGAACCTGGTTCTCTGCGAGACCTCAGGGCTCGGCGCTGCTGAGGTGCTCAGGGACCGGTTCGGCACCCCGTTCAGGATCGTGGATCTTCCCGTGGGGAGACCGGCAACCGACCGCTTCCTGTCATCCGTGCTTGAGGCGCTCGGACGAACGTATGACCCGCCTCCCGCGATACCCGCGCCACCATCTCTCCCCGGAAGGCTCCGTATCGCGCTGTTCTCGGGACCTGCCCGGGCCGTCGCCTTCTCGGAGTTTCTTTCCGGGCTGCACTGTCCACCCCGCCTGGTTATCCTGGATCTGATGCCGCCCTCACCGGAGCGTATCCGTCAGGCGGCGGGCCCGGACAGCGAGATCCTCATCATGCCCGCCTCCCGGGAGATCGAGGACCATCTTGACCGGGCCGGCATCAACCTCATCCTCGGCGGTCTCCTTGAACGCCCGTTTGCGGTATCACGGAACATCCCCTCGATAGATGTGATGCACGCAAGCCAGGTCACCTTCGGTTATGGCGGCGAGGAGAACCTGGTGCGGCGCATCAGGGAAGCGGCATCCCGGATGGTTCTGGATTGAGAGGATGATCTTTTCCGAAAGGGATGGGAAAAAATGGCGGAGGGGATCAGGTGGTATTGGAAACTGCCTCGCGGACCCGGTGATATTGGTCGCTCTGGTTGATGGCGCTGACTGCCTCCTCGCCGATCAACTCTGCGGTGACCACGTCATGTGAGGTGGTATTCACCCGGAAGAGGATGCCCGGACCCTCTATCCTGTACCGCTCGTTCTCATACACTATCCGGGAGATCTCCGGGGAATATTCATCATTCTGGAGGAATGCCCTGATACCATCCATTGCATCCTGGTAAAGCATCGTCTGTTCTGCAAGCGCTATCGCGGAGGGGCCGGAAAACTCGGCACGAACTACCCGTCCGGAGACAGGGTCGAGGAAGAATGCTGTCTGGTTGTCCCGGACGACGAAAAGGTCTTTTTCGATCTGGACGGTATCCAGGTTTACCGTGTAGTTCGCATCCCCGAGAAAATCCCTGACCCCTGCCTGGACGTTCTCTCTCTCCTCCCCACTCAGGGCGGTTCCGCCAGGGGCGGTTGTGCAGCCTGCTGTCAGGAACAGGAGCAGGAGCAGGAGCACGGTACCGGTTCTGGCCATGGAAATCATTCTCCAGTTTTTGTTCCGGACACCATATCAAGGCACCGGGCGCACTGAGCGGAAGCGGCGATCCGGAACATGACCGGTCAGGTGCGACAGAAAAAAAGGATCTATTATCTGATCAGCTCTTCGAGCCGCGCAATGGCCCGTGCAAGGGATCCCAGTTCATCGTTCCGGCGGGTATCGATCTCGACGGTCCGGGCTCCGGCCTGCATCTCTTCAACCGCGGAAGTGAGCTGCTGTATGTCCCGTGCAAGAGAGCGGGAAAGGAGGAAGACGGCAAGGGTCCCGGCCAGAATGAGGCTTCCCATTAGCGCGATGTACGCGTTCCGCACCGCAGAGACCCGTTCCGGAAGATCTGATGCTTCAACATCGATGCCGAGGACTGCCACGGTATTCCCGTTCTCATCCCTGATCGGGGCATACCCTGAGATGAATGTTCCCCATTTGTCGGTATAGACGTTCTCCGATGCGGCAGGGACCGAGAGGGCCATGAAGATCTGCTCACGATCGGGGGACGGATAGACTTCGCCGATCTGTGCTGCCTGTCCGGGATCCTCGAGCCAGAAGTCGTCGACCACGAAGCTGATGACCTGATTGTCATCGACGTACATGATGTAGGCATTGGTGATCTTATCATTCGCCGACCGCATTGTTGCGAGGTGCCGGGCAACCGCAATGTACGCCGGTGATCCTTCATCGCCCGGTTTCAGGGGAAGAATCTCAGATGCATTCACCTGGGTCGCCATGATCCCTGCACTGGTCATGAGCTCGTCCCGGATCGATTCCCGCAGGGCACCTCCCGCCACGTCAAAGGTTACAAAAGCGGCGATACCGCTGATCAGAATAATGATCACCAGGAATACGGCAGTAAACCGGGTGACCAGACTTGAAGTTGGATTCATGGTTTATTCCTCCTGAATAAGGCCAGTATTCCGGCGGCGAGCAGTCCTGCGGCGAGAACCGGTTCCGTAAGCCCGGACTGGGTGGGGGTTCCTGCCGGCGTCAGGGTGGCGGCGAGGTTCGTGGTCTGGCCGGCTGCCACCTGGAACTGCGCCTGGAAATCGACGTATCCCGGGTTTTTGAGCGTCACGCTGTGCATCCCCTGTGCAAGACCATCATACACGCTCGGGGTGTATCCCCGGAAGACATTATCGATATAGACCTGCGCCCCGGAAGGGCTGGAACTGATGGAAAGGGAACCGGTCCCCCCCGGAACGGGCGAGGTGGTGGGAATAACCGTGGGTGATACCGGGACGAGGGTCGCCTGGACATACGCCTGCTGCCCCTGATACACGGTGACCACAGCGGTATAATCGTAATAGCGGGACTTTGATACCTCAACCTGGTATGACCGGGGCGCGAGGTTGGAAATGACCAGGGATCCGCCGGAATCGGTCTGCCCCCGGTAGTTTCCATCGAGATATACATTTGCCACCGGCGGCGAGGAGACGACCAGCAGTGACCCGGACGAGACCGGAGGAACCGGAGAAAGTGTGGCGGTCACGAACTGGGTGGTATCAGCGGTCACGTAGACCTGCTGGCTGTAATCGGAATACCCTGACATCTGCACGAGAACCGTATGGCTTCCGGGATATTCCGTAATGGTTGCCGGTGTAATCCCCCGGTAGGTCCCGTCGATGCTGACACGTGCGCCGGACGGGCTCGAAGAGACGCTGATATACCCGTAATCACGGTGTATGGGGGATGGTTCGAGCACCGCATCGAACCGGGCCTGTGTATTACTGCTGACCCTGACAGATGCCGCATAGTCGCTGTATCCCTCCAGGCGGGCGAGCACGGTATAGGTCCGGGGCTGAAGGTTCGGGATGACGAGCGGGGCATACCCCTGGAACTGCCCGTTGAGGAAAATCGATGCTCCGGCCGGGCTGGTCGTGGCCGCGATTGAACCGAGCCCCGGCGGAGGCGGCGTGGTCGGACGGGTGGTCGGGATGGTTGTGGGGATGGTTGACGGTGGAGTTGGTGAAAGCGGCTGGAGGGTCTTTGAAACCGTCAGCCGCTGGCCCGCTTTCAAATCAAACGAGGTCTGCACCGGGACATACCCGTCCTTCAGCAGGGTGTAGAGATACGTGCCGGGGGGGAACGGCTGATCCGCGAGCGGTGTCGTACCTATCGTTGTATCCTCGACGACGATCTTCGCGCCGGGGGGTGTTGTGATGAAGGTCACGTATCCGGTCTCTGCGCCGGACTCCTGGCCGGAAACGGCAGGGATCAGAGAGAGGAGGAGGAATAGGAGCAGGATACCGGCCACTGCCGGTCCGGGATTCCTCATACACCACCTCCCGGGATCAGGCACCAAGCGTTCATGCACCTGTATTCAGAATGGTGGTAAAAAAAGGTGTGCTCTCCGGGCCGGGAATGATGTCAGATGATATCGAGCGCGATCAGGTCCTCGAGCTCCTCTTCCTCCTCATCTTCCACCGGTCGTTCCGGACCAGGGTTCCGTTTCCGTTCTTTATGTGGGGAGAGCGCATCCCTGATGCGGTCGATAAAGCGCATGGAGGGTCCTTTCTCGCCCTGCCTTAAATACCTGCCAGGCAGGAGATGCGATCAAACGGTATCGCTGCCGGTGAGAATCTTCTGGTCGACGAATTCGTCGATTCTCGTCTGCTCCCGGTCGCTGGTCTGGAGGGCCGAGAGTTTCAGCCCGATCAGCCTGACAAGGCGGCCATCGTAGAGTTCGGAAAACAACTGCCGTGCTGTGGTTCTGATTGCAGGAAGATCGCCCCGTGGCTTCTCGATCGTCCTCGATTTCGTACGGGTGTCGAATCCCTGGTACCGTATCTTGATCGTGACCGTCCGTGCCATCATGCCTTCATGCGAGAGGATTTCTGCAAGGTCCTCCGCCATCCGGTCAAGAATTCCCTGGAGGACCGCGACTTCCCGGGTGTCCTGGTCGAACGTCAGCTCACGGGAGATTGACCTGCTGATCGCGCGGACCCGGATACCGGTCCGGTCGATTCCCCTGGCCAGGTCCCGCATGACAACGGCAGACCGCCCGAACCGGGCGATGAGCACCTGGATGTCGGCCACCGCCAGTTCGCCGATGGTGGTGATCCCCATGTCATGAAGGATCCGGGCAGACTTCTTTCCGATTCCCGGGATCTTCTCCACAGGCAGGCGGGCAAGGAACGGGGCGGTCTCATCGGGTGTGACCACCAGGAGGCCGTCGGGCTTGGAGTGATCGGATGCGATCTTGGCCAGTGTCCGCCCGGGAGCGATGCCGATCGAGCAGGCAAGCCCTTCCTTCTCCCGGATCTCTTCCTTGATCTCCCCTGCTTTCTCCCGGGCGGTGGTAAAGTCCGGGAGATGGCTCATATCCAGGTAAGCTTCATCGATACTGACCTGCTCGACGAGAGGAGAATAGCTCCGGAGGATCCGCATCACGGCCCGGGAGGCCCGCTCATAGAGGTCAAAGCGGGGCCGTATGAATACCGCATCGGGACATCGCTGGTAGGCATGGGAGATGGGCATCGCCGAATGGATGCCGAATTTCCGGGCCTCGTACGAACAGGTGCTCACCACACCCCGCCCGAGACCTCCCTTCGGATCGGCTCCGACAATGACCGGCCGGCCGGCATATTCGGGGTGTTCACGGACCTCGACCGATGCATAGAAGCTGTCCATATCAACATGGAATATGATACGGTGCGCCGGGACCGTCATGTGTCCTGCCTCCACACGGGTATCCTGTTCTTCCCGGATCCTGAATCCTCCATGCTCACCGCCGGTGTCCCCGCATGGTCCTGAAGAACCGCTGCAGGCGGGGAAGATTCTGTTCATAGTGAATGGAGAGCGACGGGAGTGTATAGGGCAGGTAATGGGTGATGAGAACGGTTCCGGTCAGCCCTTTGCCGACGAGGGTTTTCTCCTTTCCGATGAGCGTGGTCTGGTGTTTCCGGATGCTGTCGAGAAAATCTCCGACGGTATCAGCCGGGGAGCAGGTGAGCACGGTGCCATAATCGCGGAGGAGATGTGCATCGCTTCCTCCGACAATTCCAAGATTGCAGCGTTCGGCGAGATGGGCTGCCCTGATGTTCCCTGAGCGCGGCATTCCCCCGCAGATGGCTTCAAGAGCGTCAAACCGGGAGATGAGATCCGGAGAAAGGTAGTTTCGCTCGACGCATCTGCCAATCCCCTTGTTGAAGAAGAGGTATCCGAACGGGTGTGCGGCGGCACAAAGGCAGGAGTATCCGGATACCCGGTCGAGTATCTCCGAGGTTGTGAGCCGGATTGCCAGAAACGGGCTCTGCTGTTTTTTCCCCTCGATATGGTGATGGTAGAAATCGATCAGATCGGAGAGATCATAGAAATAGACAAGGATGTGGGGGCCGTCCAGGGCGCTGATCTCTATTCCCGGGATTATCAGGGATTCCGGTGACGATTCGATTGCGTCCCGGCTGCCGCTGACCACATTATGGTCGGTAATCGAGATTCCGATACCCAGTGACCGTGAACGCGAGACTGCATCCCTGATTCGGACCGGTGCATCGGAATGGTTGGTATGGCAGTGCATATCGACAGCACAGATGCCTTCCCGTTCGAGATCCCCAATTCCAGGTCTCCCGAACCGTATCCGTTCCGAAACAATCCGCTCTCTCGTTTGCATGTTCCAGATTCCCGGGGCGTGTGGAAACCGCCTCTGCTCTGTTTCTTGTTTGAGAATGGGAGACCTATATACCATTGGTTACGGAACGTACCGAATCCCGGATTGTACTGAACCGGAAGATACCGATCGAATCCTCCGGATTGATGTCCTCCCGGTAACCCTTCCCCGATAGGGAAGAGCGGATACGGAGGACTGCCCGTGAGGAGGCCCCCCCTAATCCGTCCGTGGGACGGGAGACGTGCGGCTTCACCTCTTCAGGGAACCGGCTGCTGCTGGCTGATGCAGTGAACTGCCCCGAGCCCCTTCACCAGTGCCCTGCAGTCAATCCCGATCACCTCGCGGTCGGGAAAGACCGAAGCAAGGACTGCCCGTGCCCGGTCATCATTCCGATGCCCGAATACCGGCATGAGCACCACCCGGTTGGTTATGAGGAAATTGGCATAACTGGCCGGGAGGGGTTCCCCGTCTCCACCATGACCTGGCATGGGCAGGGGGATGACCGTGAGGGGGCGCCCGTCCTGATCGGTTGATCGCTGGAGTGCCAGGTAATTCTCCCGGAGAACGGAATAATTATCTTCATACGGGTTCTCTTCGACAGCGCAGACCACCGTTCTCTCATTCACGAACCGGGCGATGTCATCCACATGCCCGTCGGTATCGTCTCCTGCGATGCCCTTCGACAGCCAGATCACCCGGCTGCATCCCAGGTACTCCCTGAGCACCGCCTCGATTTCTGCACGGCCGAGTCCGGGATTGCGGTTGGCATTCAGGAGACATTGTTCGGTGGTCATCACCGTCCCCTTTCCATTCACGTCGATGGATCCCCCTTCAAGGACCACACCGGGAGAGAAACACCGGATCCCGAGTTCGCGGTTCATCATCGACGGAATGCAGTCATCGTAGAGCAACTCCGGGTACTTGTTCCCCCATGCGTTGAACCGCCAGTTCACCATGGCAAGCTCATGGGTCTTCCGGTTCACCAGGAACGTGGGGCCGTAGTCCCTGATCCAGACATCGGCATAATCGATCTCATGGAAGCAGAGGCCTTCGGGAATTCCTCCGCTCTTTCCGAGGAGAGATCGTACCTGTTCCCGGGCCTCCTCATCCCTGACGAGGAGGTCGATCCTGCCGCTGCGGCAGGAGGCCCTGATGATTGCACAATATGCATCAACGACGGCGGGAAGCTCCGGGAATGTCTCTTCGTCATGGGGCCAGGAGAGCCAGACCGAGTCCTGCGGTTCCCACTCTGCCGGCACATGGAATCCTGTTTCCTGTGGTGTCGGTACCTCCGCCACGGGATCACCCTTCCCGGGCCAGGATATGATAGGTGTCCGGACGACGGTTCCGGAGAAAACCCCATCCTTCCCTGACTTCATTGTTCATGCCCGGATCGATATCGGCCAGCAGGACCTGTTCACCTTCCCCTGCCCGGGCGGTCACCGTTCCAAAAGCATCGGCAACAAAGGAACTTCCCCAGAACACAAGGTCCCCTTCGGTCCCTGCGCGGTTCACTGCGGCAACATGCACACCGTTTGCGATAGCATGCCCCCGCTGGACGGTCTCCCAGGCATTCCGCCAGTCTCCTTCGGCAGTGTCACGCTCCCCGCGGATCCAGCCGATGGCGGTCGGGTAAAAGATGATCTCTGCCCCAAGAAGGGTGAGTGCCCGTGCGGCTTCCGGGAACCACTGGTCATAACAGATCAGTACGCCGATCCGGGCTGCAGGGGTCGCGTAAACGGCATAGCCGGATCCGGGGGAGAAGTAGCCCTTCTCAAAGAAGAGCGGATCATGGGGGATATGGACTTTCCGGTACGGTGGTTCGAGGATCCTGCCCTTATCGATCAAGACGGCGGTATTGAAAAACCGGCCGTCTGTTCCCCGCTCAAAGACGGGGACGATGATCGCGACCCGGCATTCCCGGGACAGGACGGAGAATGCCTCGGTCGATTCGCCGGGGACCGGCTCGGCAAAAGGCGTTGCATCCCGTCCTTCATACTGGGGAAAATACGGTGTCCGGAAGAGCTCGGGAAGACAGATGATCTCAGCCCCGCGATCTGCAGCCTCCGATGCAAGCGAGAGAGTCTTTTCGAGGTTATAGCCAGTGTCACCGGTAACGGCATGCTGGACAAGGCCGATCCGGAGCCTGCGATCTTCCATGACTCCCAGAGGTGTTGTCAGTCATCCTACATCTAGGTGACCCCGTTCCGGAATGAGTCTCCCCATCCGTCAGGCGGGCCGGAAGGACCATATTCCTTTAATCCTTCCTGATCAACCATCATGAGAGGGGCATGTCACCCGTCACGGTAATTACCGGAGATCTCTTCAGGTTGCATGACTGCCGGGGACATCCGGAGACACAGGAACGCCTGGTGCACGCCTGTTCCGGTATCCCCGAAGGCACTTCCATCGTGGCACCGGTGATGGCAGACCGGGAAGATCTCCTGCGGGTCCATACTCCCGTGTATGTCGATATGATCGAGGACCGGTCAGCGGCACTCCCCGAACACCGGTGTCAGTACCTGGATCCCGACACTTACATCACCTGCCATTCCTTTGAGATTGCCCTCTGGGCTGCCGGAGCCGGGATCCAGTCCGTCCGGGCCGCACGGGACGGCGTTACCCCGTTCGCCCTGATCCGCCCCCCGGGGCACCATGCGGGATCTTCAAGCCACCTCGGATTCTGCATCTTTAATACGGCAGCAGTTGCGGCCGCCTCGGCACTCCGGACCCTGGACCGGGTCGCCATTGTCGACTGGGATGTCCACCATGGGAACGGAACCCAGGAAATTTTCTATTTCTCGGATCGTGTCCTCTACTGCTCGGTTCACCAGGAATATATCTTCCCGGGAACGGGGAGGCGGGAGGAACGGGGTGCCGGCCCGGGGGAGGGCTATACCCTGAATGCCCCGCTTCCTGCCGGATCCACCCTTGCCGATTACCGGACCGTCATTCTCGACCAGTTTCTGCCTGCTGTTCTCCGGTTTGATCCCGGACTCATCATCATATCTGCCGGGCAGGACTGTCTCTCCGATGATCCCCTGGGAAACATGGCGCTCCGTCCGGACGACCTGGGAACCCTTGCATCATTCCTGGCCGCTCCGGGAATCCCGCTCGCGCTTCTGCTCGAAGGTGGCTACGGACCGTCTCATCCTGAAGCAATTGCTGCAATCATCCATGCACTGGAGCATGCCTGAAGCGATCCGGAACTGCCCGGGGACAAGGATTATTTAGTCTTCGGGAAGAGCAGTCTTTCATGGAATCGGGGGGAACCAGGATGATCGAATCGGTGTCGATCCTTATCGGTTCGATCATCCTCTGCAACCTGGCAGGCTTCATGGGAATGCTGGTGACGAGCACCGGTCCGGGATCCTGGTACGATATGCTGGTCAAACCGTCTTTCAATCCTCCCTCATGGATATTCGGACCGGTCTGGACCCTCCTCTATATCCTGATGGGCATCTCCCTCTATCTCGTGCTGATGGCCTGGCGGAAGGGAACCGACACCCGTATTCCACTCCTTGTATTCGGGATCCAGCTCGTGCTCAATGCCCTGTGGTCGTTCCTCTTCTTCGGCCTCCGGTCTCCTGCGGCCGGACTGGCCGGCATCCTGGTTCTCTGGGTGTTCATCGTGGCAACCATCGTCACATTCTCCAGGGTCAGCAGACCGGCGGCACTCCTCCTCCTTCCCTACCTCGCATGGGTATCCTTTGCCTCGATCCTGAACTATGCCATTCTGACCCTGAATCCCTGAATGGCGGCTGTCAGATGCCGTCCCGACCCGGTTCAGCCGGTGAAGCGAGCGCGGAGCAGATCACCGTTTCGGGTAGCCGATTGATGCCAGGCTTTCCGTTATCTCCCCGAGGACGGCAGGATCGTCGATGGTTGCCGGGACGCGATATTCAACTCCGTCGGCAATTTTTTTCATCGTTCCCCGGAGGATCTTCCCGGAGCGGGTCTTTGGCAGGCGTTTGACGACGACGGCGGTCTTGAACGACGCGATCGGACCGATCTTTTCACGGACCATCCGTACCAGCTCGCGGACGATCTCGGTCCGGTCCCGGGTGACTCCTGCCTTGAGGACGATGAAACCGACCGGGATCTCTCCCTTTACCGCATCGGCCACCCCGGTTACCGCGCATTCTGCAACGTCGGGGTGGGAGGCAAGCACCTCTTCCATAGCGCCCGTCGAAAGGCGGTGGCCGGCCGTGTTGATGATGTCGTCGGTCCGGCCCATGATCCAGAGATACCCTTCGTCGTCGATGAAGCCTGCATCGCCGGTCAGGTAGTATCCCGGGTACTCCGAGAGGTAGGTGCGGATGTAGTCCCGGTCGTTATTCCAGAGCGTGGTGAGGCACCCCGGCGGCAGGGGGAGACGTACCACGATATTTCCCGTTTTTCCGCGGGGAAGCTCGGTCGCGTGGTCGTCGAACACCCGGACATCATAGCCGGGCACCGGTTTCGTGCAGGATCCCGGCTTCACCGGGAGGAGTTCCAGTCCGGCCGGGTTTGCGCCGATGGCCCAGCCGGTCTCGGTCTGCCACCAGTGGTCGATAACCGGGATACCCAGACGTTCGCTGGCCCAGGTGAGGGTGTCGGGGTCACATCGTTCCCCGGCAAGGAAGAGCATCCTGAACCCGGAAAGATCATAGCGGCGGATATGGGAACCGGCCGGGTCTTCCCGCTTAATCGCCCGGAACGCGGTCGGAGCGGTGAAGAGCACCGATACCCCATGCTCGGCAATCACCCGCCAGAAAGCTCCGGGGTCGGGGGTCCCCACCGATTTTCCCTCATACAGGACGGTGGTGCAGCCATAGGCAAGCGGTGCGTACACGATATACGAATGCCCGACCACCCAGCCCACATCGGAGGCAGCCCAGAACACCTCGCCCGGAGAGAGCCCGTAAATATTTTTCATACTCCACATCAGGGCAACGAGATGCCCCCCGTTATCCCTGACAACGCCTTTCGGGATTCCGGTGGTTCCGGAAGTATAGAGAATATAGAGGGGGTCGGTTGCTGCTACAGGAACACAAGCTGCAGGAGGCGCATCCATCAGCTCTTCCCATAGCCGGTCGCGGCCCTCCGTGAGCGGTGCATACTCCTGCGGGCGCTGGAGGATGATACAGGCCTCCGGTCTCGACCCCGACTGCTCAATCGCGCCGTCCAGGAGCGGTTTGTAGGGAATAACCCTGTTCACCTCGATCCCGCAGGAGGCGGAGATGATGACCTTCGGCTGTGCGTCCCTGATCCGGGCTGCAAGCTCGCGGGCGGCAAATCCGCCGAACACCACGGAGTGGATGGCCCCGATCCGTGCACACGCGAGCATGGCGATTACCGTTTCCGGGACCATCGGCATGTAGATGACCACCCGGTCCCCCTTGACCACGCCGAGCTCCTGTAACCCGCCGGCACACCGGGCAACGAGATCCCGGAGTTCCCGGTAGCTGAAATGCCGGACAGTCCGGGTCACCGGACTGTCATAAATCAGTGCTGTCCGGGATCCTCTCCCCTGCTCAACGTGGATATCGAGGCAGTTCCTGCAGGTATTGAGCATTCCCCCGGAAAACCATGAATAAAACGGGGAATGCCTGCCGTTCAGCACAGAATCCCATGATCTTTCCCAGGTAACTGCACGGGCAGCCTGTCCCCAGAACTTCTCGGGATCTTCAATCGACTGCCGATAAACAAAATCATAACCGTCTGCTACAATGACCGCTCACCCTGTCATGTTATGGCATGGCAGTAATTTCTTCAGAACGGTCAAATATTTTTTTATTTCCATGCGATCCACAGCCGTTATCCGGTTCTTTCCGGTTTACGAAGGCAGATATACCCGGGCAGCGAAGTATGACAGATGGATCTTTCCCTCGTCCTGCTGGTCGGCATCGGATTGGCCATGGACTGTTTTGCCGTCTCACTTGCAGCAGGAACGACCATTTCCTCAGAGAGGGTACGGGCAGCCCTCATCATCGCCGCGTGCTTCGGAGGTTTCCAGGCCTTGATGGCGCTCATCGGATGGCTCGGAGGAACCTGGCTTGCCCCGGTCATTGCCCCGTTCGACCACTGGGCGGCTTTCATAATCCTCGCCATCATCGGGGGAAAGATGATCCTTGAAGGCTTTTTTGAAGAAGAAGAGCGGAAAAAGGATTACCTTGCGATACCGGTTCTCATTCTTCTCTCGGTGGCCACCAGTATCGATTCGCTCGGGGTCGGACTCTCCCTTGCCCTGATCTCCTCCGGAATCCTGGTTGAGGCTGCCATCATCGGGCTGGTCAGCCTGCTCTTTTCATTCACCGGGGTGATGGCGGGCGGGCGCCTCGCCTCCCGTTTCGGAAAGCCGGTTGAGATTGCAGGAGGGATCATTCTCATTCTGATCGGGGTCCGCATTCTTGCCGGACACCTGTCCGGCTGAACCCGCAGGTGCGGTGGGCTGAACCGGTGCCTGCTCCTGCACTTCTCCCCCGGCCTTTCCCGACTTCACGGCGCCGGTGGACAAGATTTTTGGTGTCGTACCGATATACCCGATAAAAAAGCAGGAGTGTTCATGAAGGATATCTACCGGATCATCTATGAAAAGCTCGACAGGGTGGGAGTCTTTTCCGTGAACCAGTATGCCGTGATCGAGAGACCGCCCGACCTGCCGCTCTGTATCGACCGCCTCGCCGGTGATGTCTACGCCCTCTCCCAGAACCCGACGGTCGACGGGGTGGTCATTGCAGACCCTGACATGGAGATACGGGTTTTTCACCAGAACAGGACCGCCGAACCCCTCTCGTTCCAGGACCGGAACGGGAAGCGGGTTGTGTATCCCGAACCGGGAAAGGTTGACCTGAAGGCGAAGAACGAGCTTGCCGAGTATCTCGATCGCTGGCTCTCCGATCTCCTCTCAAAGGGATATATCCGTTCCCAGTAAACGCTTTCCCCCGTTCCCTGAAGAGAACATTCATTCTCTCGGGAGAGAATATGAGTGAGAATGATGCCCGGGCCCCTGACCGACCCGCCGTTCTATCACCCTGCGTTCGAGGAGGCTTTCCGCTTCATCATCGAAGATTACCCGGTTCCCCCCCGAAAGGTCGCCATATTCATTCCCTGTGCACTCCGGAAACCCTACAGCAGCAGCCCGAGCCACCGGTTGTTCCGGAAGATCATCAAATCAGTGTTTTCGGATGATGAGTACCAGATCATCGTATTCGGTACCTGCGGTGTGGTTCCGGCCGAACTTGAGCAGATGTACCCGTTCGCCCACTACCAGTACATGCTCGGGAAATGCCCTGATGAACGGATCAAGAAGGATTTTCTCGAAATAGAGACCGAACGGCTTTCTCTCTTTCTCCGGAAGACCCGTCACTGTTACCAGGCCAGGATTGCATACTGCATCGGTATCTTCAGAGAGGCGCTGGAGCGGGCCAGCATCCGATCGGGTGTGCACCCTGACCTTCTCCTCCCGACACGGCCGACCATTGAACGCCTGTATGACATCGATTGCCCCTTCCCTGAAGGGAGTCTTTCCATGCAGGAATACCTGGACGAATTCCGGCGGGGCCTGGAAACCCTCAGGGGATACTCCGAGGGGGAGACGCCGTCGCTTCTCCGTAAAAGGTGAGCAGTTCTCACCCGGGGGGTGAGGGGATCGGCCCTGATCGGGAGAAGATCGTGCCGGATCTGAAAGTTCCCAAGGCCGCGAAAGGAGAGGGGCGCTTTGGTCACGGGACCTCTGTATCTTTCGCCGTTTCCCTCCGGAAAAATCCAAAAGATTTAATAATCATTCGTAGCTATTCTATAGCAGGTGTATTAGTGTCCAACTAAATCACCGTATGAACGTTCAGTCCATTGGTTGACGTCCTGCCCTGAACGGGCAGGGCCGAGACCTCCTGATGATGCCACCTCTCTTTTGTGTTTCTCTTTCCCCTCTAGCCCTCAACCTTCCAGAAATCCCGTCCCCGATCCGTTTCTGCAGGATCCGGTTCGATGAGGTCTTCCGGAAACGGGGCGAAGAAGGTCTGGTTTCGCAAGCCTTCTTCATCATATCGTTCGATCCAGAGGGCGACGATATTCTTCGGGGCACATACCGAAGCCCTCCCGTCCCGGTATCTCTCAAGAGACCGCAGGAAGAAATCCCGTTCGCCCGGGCTTATCCGGTCCCGGAAATGCCCCATGGCATGGAGCAGGACATCGATATTCGTCCGGTATGACGGCGGCCGGGCGAGTGCTGGCCCGAGGAGTGCTTCATACCGATCGAACAGGACTCCGGCGGGAAGTCCTTCTTGGTTGGCGACGATGATTCCCATTTCCCGGAGCATCCGCTGGTTATGGGCATGGAGGAGGTATTTGTTCTCGGTATGGAACCTGACGAGATCGCGAACCTTTCCCCGGGTTTTTGCTTCCCTGAAATCAGCACGGGTGAAGATCCTGGTGAGGAAGTGGTCCCGGATACGCACATTCCGGAGCCTCCCCTCGTCCTCGATCGGAAGCAGGGGATACCGTTCAAGCACCATCCTGCCGAAGAATCCCGGGCCATGGCCGATCGGTGCAGATTTCCCGGCGGACGGGTAAACGTTCGCATCCCGGAGTCCGGACGTCGGTGATTTGTTCTTCAGGATGAACCCGTCGATTTCGGGGAGCGATTCCAGGAACCGGCGGGCAAATGTGGTCATCTCCCCGCTGACGTCCCGGTCCGTCTCCGGCTGGACAAGATGATCGGTATCTCCCATCCTCACAATCCTGAGTGTCGGGCGGGGTATGCCGAGACCGATTTCCACCTCGGGACAGACCGGTATGAAATCCACGTACTCTTTAAGCCGTGCGACGAGGTCGCTGGAAATCATGTCCCCGTTATACCGGCAGTATGCAAACTCGATGCACTTGCTCACGACGATCCGGGGTCGCCGGAAGATCCTCCTCATCACAGGAACGATACGAGAGCACCCTACATAAAAACCATATCATGGAGGTAACTGACCAGGAATAAGAGTGCCCCAGGAGGAATGTTCACCAGGAACCTGTGTTCGGCCCCACGTTACCACGTCTTTGTCACCTGCCCGACTTCCGCCGTTTTATCGGATGGATTCGTGGTAGTATGGCATCATGTTCCTTAGACATCTGTCCGGCCCCGGTCAGGGAATGTCTTGGTCGCCTGTCTATCGTTCAGCCGTTTGGACCTGACAGACTCATTCCATCCCGGCATGGTGCCTGTTGAACATTTGTTCGGCCCAGCGATCAGATCTCTTCGTCGCCACATGATCGTCAAGCCGTTTTGACCAGGTGGCTCATCCAACCGCTGCACGTTTCCCCAGCAGTATCCCCTCTGAGGCAGATCCCTATAGTTGATACTCTTATTTATATTTTCGTATTATGTTTGTTTTTATATCCACCTATTGCTCCCTATCTTCCGGTAAGCGCGCATATCGGTACAACCTTGTGATATGCTAAATTAACGTTTTATTTCCCCTTTAGATTCGTTTCAGGCTTTTAATGTGCCTGACAACCGCGTACGTTCATCATGATCGCTGTATGGTACATCCCGGGCACGGTGCCGCATCCCGTACTTTCTTTCCGGGAGGACGGATGAAAAATGCGGGTTATCGCGGCTGGATAAACCAGCCGGTCATGGTCTCATCGAGGATATCCTCGGGGTGAGGCGGTGTGAGCAGACTCACGGCAACCATGGCAATCACCGCGATCACAAACCCGAAGAGAGAAAAATGGACGGGGAGCGTTGCTATCCTGAAATAAGTGACCGCCCCGAAAGCGAGGGAGGATGCCAGCCCGAGGGACATTGCCGCGATTGCCCCCTCCCGGGTGGCACGGCGCCAGTACAGCCCGGCAAGCAGGGGGACGGAGAATGTGGCAAACATGATGCCGATCCCTGCCCATATCAGCCAGACCAGCATTTCGGGTGGGTTGAGGGCCATGAGGAGGGTGATGACCGCGGCAGCGAAGACTGAGATCCTGCTTACCAGGAGTACTGATTTTTCCGAGGCATCGGGTTTCAGGATCTTTTTGTAGAGATCCCACGAGAAATAGGTACCGATGGTCAGCATCAGCCTGTCGGTGGTGGACATCACCGCGGCAAGCACGATAACCGCGAAAATACCCCAGAGTGCGAGGCTCCCGAAAGCGTGCTGTACACCGTAGACAAAGATGAAATCCGAGGCATTCTTCACCTCGGGAAGACTCACCATCCCTTCGTTTACCAGGACCACGCCGGCGAACCCGGCAAATTTCAGGAGAAACATCACCGCTCCGTAGATGATAAAGGCAACCAGGGGAGTCCACCTGAAATAATTGGCGTCCCGGACGGCAAGCACGTTATTGATGACATGGGGAGCACAGGCAAGCCCGACGGTAAGGAGCAGGAAGAAGGAGACGATATATTCCGGCGTGAAGATTGCACCCGTTCCGACCGACCAGGGAAGAACCGAAGCAGGATTCAGGGCCCCGAGGTAGGCGTTCACCGCGGTAAATCCTCCCGCCGCGGAGATCACGACCGGCGCCATGATCACCACACCGATGAGGAGGATCAGCCCCTGTACCAGCGTGGTCCATGCGACGGCATAGAGGCCCCCGATGACCGTATAGACCGTTACGATTGCCGCCCCGATCAGCAGGGCAACCCAGTGCGGCAGGCCGAAGAGCCACATCAGGACGATGCTGATGGCGGTGTACTGGCCGGCGAGGTAAATCATGGAGACCACGATGCCTGCGACAGCCGAGAGCCCGCGGAGGGTTTTCGGGCTCTCGAACCGCTGGGCGAAGTAGTCCTGCACGGTGATGAATCCGCTCTTCTTCGAGACCGCATACATCTTAACCCCGAAAAAGATGATACAGAACGCGATCGAGAGCGGTACTGCAAGCTGTTCCCAGATGGTGGGCCAGGCAAATCTGAACCCGAGGCCCGATACACCAAGCAGGGACATGCCGGAGCAGACCGAGCCAATCATGAGGAAGGTGAAAACCCAGAACCCAAGCGATCTGCCGGCGACCACGTAGTCGGACATATTCTGAATCTTCTTTGAGGCCCAGATTCCGATCCCGATCAGGGCGAGAAAATAGAGGATCACGAGGGTGATTTCAAGGGGGTCGATCATTCCGGGACCTCCTTCCACCAGAATGCCCAGAGAGCGAGGGCCACGATACTGAACAGGAATGCCCCTCCCACGACAATGACGGTGATATCCGGCAATCCAAACATGACCTGTACTGTTTGAAAATACTCATACATAACCATCTCCATTTATCCGTCGGGGCGGATTTCACGGAGATCCGGCAGCTGTCCGGTCGTGGTGCTCTGACCCCGACGGTCCGGGGAGGCATGGAGAGATTTGAGGACGTATTTGCGGCCGGAATAGGCGAGGACCAGCTCTCCATTTCATCCCTGCGGCTCAGCCGACCTCCTGCATTCATTGATCCCGCTATCAGGTTCTCGCCGGATATGGTCGGCAGCCATCCATCTTCCTTCGCAGTTCAAAAAAAATTTAAAGCTGATCGAGTACATGCGTTCGAGAGGTGCCCATGAAAAACAAAATGTTCGTCCTGTCCCTGCTCCTGGTAACTGGCGCCTTGGTCGGGGGAGCAACCGCGGCAGCTGTCAGCCCTTTTAATATGCCCGAAGGTTTTGATGCATGGCCCGATGCGATCGCACCGACCCGGATATCCGGCCTGAATCCGTTTGATGTGCCTGAAGGATTTGACGCCTGGCCTGATGTGACCGCACCGACGCGGATACCCGGCCTGAATCCGTTTGGCCATTATGACATTGTAATTCCCACCCCGACCGATGATCAGGATTACGACCCAGGTATCAGGTGGCAACGGCCTCCCAGAACCGATTGGATCAACCAGACATCGATTACGTCCGGTATGACCAGCCTGACCTTGGACATCGACAGTCGGTCATTCATTTCCGGCAGGCTTTCCAACCTCCTGTAACCGGCTCAGGGAAGATCGATCCCCTCCACGGGAGGGGAACGGCGGTCTCCCTCATGTTCTCCGTACCGAAGGGCAAAGGTAGAACACCCGTGAACAGGCAACCTGTTTTTGCTTCATTTCCAGCCTTGAAATCATCAATTCTCACAGCGTGGAGACCGAATAGCAATCTTTATTTTCACGGTTCCCCAACATGTCATGCTATAACATGGCATACTACAAGGCAGGAATATCATGAGAAAGGAGTTTATTCTGTTATCCCTCCTCTGCATCGGCCTTGCACTTTTTGCAGGATGTACCGAGCAGCCGGCAGCAACCGACGAGCTGAAAATCGGCGTCGTGGCCTCGATGACCGGGCCGGCGAGCACCACCGGGAAAGACATCTGGCAATCGGCTGTCCTTGCCGCCGATGAGATCAACGCGGAAGGCGGGGTGTACGTGGCCGATATCGGAAAGAGCATCCCGATCCGCCTTATCCAGGGCGACGATGAGTCCACCCGGGAAGGCGGGCAGAAAGCGGTCTCCAGGCTGATCACCCAGGACAATGTCGATATGCTTGTCGGTGGTTTCTCGAGCGCTGTCGTCTCCGCCCACCAGTCGATCGTAGCCGATCACAAGGTGCCCTACGTCATCTCCGGGGCTTCGAGTTCGGCGGTGTCACGAAGGACGGATATCGATACCAGTACCATGTTCTTCCACCGGCCGAACACCGAGGATTCTGCCGAGGTCATCATGCTCTTCATCGACCAGGTAATGCGCCCGGCCATCAATGACAAGTTCGGGTTCCCTGCAGACCGGCCGCTGCGGCTGGCCATCATCTACCAGGACACGTCATTTGGTACCGGGCAGCGGAACGCCGTTCATGATCACATCAGCAACCATGGGCTGAATATTGAGGTGGTGGCAGAAGAGAGCTTCAAGATGGGGGAGTCCGACTTCAGGACTGCCCTGACCTCGGTCAAGGCAGCCAGCCCCGATGCAGTGTACACCGTGACCTTCCTCAACGAGCTGGTTCCGCTCGTCCAGCAGGGACGCCGTGATGTCGGACTGGACACTATCTTCTTTGCCATCGAGTGTAATGACGATCCTGACTTCTACAAGGGGGTAGGATCCTATGGGGAATACATGATACTCCAGAGCCGGTTCTCACCCTATGCTGCTCCGAAGGAGACTGAAACCGCCCACACAGCCTTTGTCGAGAATTTCGAGAATAAATGGGGCGGATTCCCCGGCATGATGGGTGTTGCGACCTATGAGGGTGTTTACATCGGAGTGCAGGCAGTTGAAAATGCAGGAACGCGCGATAAACCGGCAGTCCGCGACGCCCTCAACGAGCTGGAAATCCCCCAGATGATCGAGGTCATGAAGGACGGAAACATCGCCTTCTCGGAAGATTTCAGGGAGAGCAAGTTCGACCTCTACATGGCCCAGCTGGTCTGGGACCAGAATGTCGGTGAAACACGCCCGGTCATCGTCTGGCCGGATTCCCTGAAAGAGACCGGTTTTGTGCTCCCCGACTGGTATACGCCAGGTCAGGGGTGAATAATCATCCTTTTTAAGACGGAAGGTTGATGCTGATCCATGGCGGGAGGAGTCGATGTCATACTCCAGGTTTTGATCTGGGGGCTGTATGCGGGCTGTATCTACATTCTTCTTGCCACCGGACTGAACCTCATCTTCGGGGTGATGAAGGTGGTGAACTTCGCCCACGGGGAACTGCTGATGCTCGGCGCGTACATCACCTTTACCTTCTATGCCGTATCCGGGTTCAATCCGTATGTCCTGCTTGCAGCATCGGTCCCTACCCTCATCCTCGCGGGGGTTGTCATCGAGCGCCTCTGCTTCCGCCCGATCCTTGGGACGGGGAAGTTGAACGAGATCTTTATTTCCATCGGTCTGATCTACATCATCCAGAATGCGGCAGCGCTCATCTGGACGGATGAGTGGCGGATCATCCACAGTCCCTTCGAGAAGATTACCATATCGATCTTCGGGGTGAACATGCCCCTCGACTACCTGATCATCATCATTACCACCATACTCATCCTGGTCATCCTGTATCTCTTTCTGCGCAAAACCCGGCTTGGCAAAGCGATGCGGGCCACCAGCCAGAACCGGAAAGGGGCGATGCTGATGGGCATCAACGTCGAACGGATGGATATGCTCTCGTTCGGGATCGGCGCAGGACTTGCCGGCGCAGCAGGGACGCTCTGGGTGGTGAGCGGGCAGGTATTCAACCCCTACATGGGTTCGATTCCGGCAATCAAGGCCTTCGCCATCGTGATCATCGGCGGCCTCGGCAGCATCCCCGGCGCTATTATCGGCGGCCTCATCTATGGTATCGCCGAGAACTTTGCCATCTTTACCCTTGGCGGTGCATGGAAGGATGCAGTATCGTTCATCATCCTGATTCTCGTGCTGATCATACGCCCCACCGGGATTTTCGGAGAGTCGGCAGAATGATTGACATGAATACAACCCTGGGCATTGCGTCGAAAAAGATACGGATCTACGGTGTCATTTCTCTCCTGATCCTGGCGTTCATTCTGCCTCTCATCCTGGGGATGAATCTCTACATCCTGACCATCCTCATCCTGATGGTCATATTCATCATCTATGCCTCGTCCTGGAATTTCCTCACCTACACCGGCCAAGGGTCGCTCGGGCATGCAGCGTTCTTCGGCCTTGGGGGATACGCCTCCGCCCTCGTGGCATCGGCAAGCGGCGTCTCCCCGTACATCACCATGCTCATCGGTGGCGGGGCCGCTGCACTTGTCGGCCTCTTCATCGGAGCTATCTGCGTCCGGCTCAAGGAATGGTTCCTCGCCATGGTGACCTTCGGATTCGCCATCATCATCCAGACCCTGATGGTGAGTCAGTTTGTCGATATAACCGGCGGGTGGGACGGGATAGCCGCGCCGCGGCTGATCAGTTCTTCGGTCCCGAATTACCTGCTCATCGAGTACTATTCGATCCTGGTCATTGCAATCATCGTGATCATCATCTTCTGGTTAATCCTCAAGTCGCCGGTGGGCCTTGCCTTCGCTGCGATACGCGAGAACGAGATGGAGGCACGGGCAGCAGGCATCGACCCGGTCAGGTACCGCCTCTTCGCTTTCCTGGTCAGTGCCTACTTTTCAGGAGTCGCCGGGGCCCTCGAGATCCACCACCTGGGTTACATCACCCCCGAGATTTTCGGGGTCGATATATCGTTCTGGCCAATCATCTATTCCATTTCAGGCGGGCTTGGAACCCTTGCCGGCCCGATTGTCGGTACTATCGTCATCACCGTCCTGTGGGACGGCCTCCAGGCACTCGGACTGACCTACGCCCGGTTCATTATCATCGGGCTGTTGCTGGTCCTGATCATCATCTTCCTGCCAAGGGGGCTTATCTCCCTGCCTGACCGGATCAGGATATCCCTCGAAAAAAGACGGAAGACCCCCTGATCCGCCCGATCATGTACGACACTATCCCGAAAAATTTTTGGGGGAGAGGGGAACGATTTTTTACCCGAATGAAGAGCGGGGAATGACGGGGAACTATCGCAGGACACCGTCCCGGACGAATGCCTCACAGACCCAGGTAGGCAGCCCGGATCTGATCATCGTTGAGCAGTTCTTCCGCAGAACCTTCCCTGATAATCCTCCCGTTCTCAAGAATGTAGCCCCGGTGTGAGATCTCCAGGGCATGCTGAACATTCTGTTCGACCAGAAGAATGGAGAGCCCGGATTTGTTGAGACTTCCGACCGCATCAAGGACGGTAGAGACCAGCAGGGGCGAGAGGCCGAGGGACGGCTCATCCAGGATTAGCATGGAAGGCCGTGCCATGAGTGCCCGTGCGATGGCAAGCATCTGCTGCTCTCCTCCCGAGAGCGTCCCGGCAAGTTGGTCTTTCCGTTCCCCGAGAATGGGAAAGAGGGAGAACATTTCATCGTATCCGGCAGAGGTTTCATTCCGGGGAAAGCCTCCCAGTTCGAGGTTCTCGATCACGGTCATCTTGGGAAAGAGCTCCCGCTTCTCGGGTACCAGGGAAATTCCCTGCCTCACCACCTCGTAGGGCGGGAGACCGGTGATGTCAGTCTCCCTGAAAAAGACCTGCCCCCTTCGTTCCCGGACCAGTCCGAAAATACTCTGGACAAGGGTCGTCTTCCCGGCACCGTTAGCCCCGAGAATGGTGACGATCTCCCCGCTGTTCACCGCAAGGGAGACATCCCAGAGTACCTGGAGACCGGAATAAAAGACCGACAGGTTGCGGACATCGAGGAGATGGGCCTTTTCGCCGGTCATGTATATCGTTCGCCCAAATACGAATCAATAACGCGCTGGTTCTGCATCACCACGGCAGGGGGCCCGTCCGCAATCTTCTCTCCCCTGTCAAGGACCACCATGCGATCGGAAACACCGAGAATGACCCGCATCACGTGTTCGATCATGACGATGGTGAGACCCTCGTCGCGAAGCGACCTGATGAGCGCAACAGCCTCGGTACCTTCGCTCGGATTGAGACCGGTCATCATCTCATCGAGCAGAAGTATCTTTGGCCGCGAGGCAAGGGCCCGGGCGAGCTGGGTTCTCCGGAGGTCGATCACATTCTGATTCGAAAGGGGCATATCGATCCGATCCGGGGGAAACCCGATCCGGTCAAGGAGATCGGCAGCTTCGCGGGAAGCTTCTTCCATGGACCGGCGACGCCCGTTGCCGAAGAGGGCTCCTATCATGACGCTCTCCCGGGCGGTAAGACCGGGGAAGGAGAGTGTATGCTGGAAGGTCTTGGCAATACCTTTCCGGCAGATCCGGTCCATGGACAGGCGTGAGATATCCTCGCCACGGTATCGGATCCGTCCCTTGTCCGGGCGGTAAATACCTGATATCAGGTTGAAGAGGGTTGTCTTTCCTGCACCGTTGGGCCCGACAAGACCCAGAATTTCTCCCTCGTTCACCTGGAGATCAACGGCATTCACCGCAATCAGCCCGCCGAATTTTTTGGTCACCCCGTTAAGTTGAAGCACAAACACACCTCCCTGCCCTGAATTATCTTGCTATATGTTAGCAAATAACAATGATAAAGGTATCCTTCGTTTCCGGAGGAGCGCGCAGGGCCCGGTGCAATCCTGGGGAGGGGCATTGCCCGGAAATCTGCCATTCCGATCCTTCCTTCCTCACCTGGCCTGAATGGTATAATGTATATAGTGGAATCGTGCTTACCCCTCACAACAGGGGATAACGACTCGCATGGTAAGGGAAGAGATCAAGCGAATAAAGGAGGTGGAACAGGAGGCTGTCATCCTCATCCGGCGTTCCGAAGAAGATGCTCTGCAGATGATTCGGGATGCAGAACAGAAACGGACTGAGATCCTTGCAGGCGCAGAGAAGAGAGCCCTGGTCGATCTGGCCCGCTATCATGGTGTTGAAATAAGGAAGGCCAGCGCAGGTGCCGAAGATCTGCTGCATGAAGCCCGACAGGCGGCGGCAGATATGCGAACCCGGTCTGGAAAAGCTATCAATGAGGTTTCATTGCTCATCATCAGGGCAATAATCGGGGAGAAAGATGTTCTATCCGGCGGAGATGAAACGGGTCGCCATCGGATTTCATAGTACCTTTTCCGATGTCGCCATCCGCGGACTCCATGAAGAGGGGGTCATGCAGATGATCCCCATCCGCGATGATGCAAACAGTGTCCGGGATATTCTCGAGCCAATCCTCAGACCGCGGATCCTTGAGCAGATCTCTGAATATAGTGTCAGAATCGATCGAATTCTCGAGGTCTTCCGGCAGATCCCGCCTGATTCGGCAAATCCGGTTACCGCCTTCCTTTCACCACCGGAAATCATCCCTGTGGCAGTCCGGAGGAAAATACCTGAAGAACTCTTCAGCGATATTGACACCTTCCTTGGGAAAACCGGTAGAATCATTGAAATCAGGAACGATCTGAACAGAATCGGGGAAGACCTCCAGGGCATACAGACTGCAACCGGAGCGATTGAGGCACTCAGTCCGTTCGACTTCGATCTCTCTGCTCTCGGAGATTCTGAGTATCTCAGTGTCTGCGCAGGCAGGATTGATGCAGCTAAATACCCTGAATTCGCTCGTGATGTCCGGGAGGGAGGAGCCGGTGAGCTGGTTGTGTACGAGCATGAGTCGGGTGGATTTGTTGTGGTGGTTCTGGTTCTGCCCCGGACCAGAAAGCCCCTCATCGAACGGTATCTCCGCCCCCCGCGGTTTCAGCCTCTCGACCCCTCTTCGTCCGGTCTTCCGGAAGATGCCCTTGCCGGAAAGAAGGATGAGGAGGCACTCCTGACCAGGGAACGGGAGAACCTGCTCGTGGAACTGAAATCCCTTGAAACAGCATGGGGGCCGTCTGCACGTGCACTCCGGGAAGAACTGCTCATGCTGAAAGAGGAACAGGAAGGCCTCACGGCCTGCGGAAAGAGCAGTAATCTGACAGTGGTTGAGGGATGGGTGCCGGCCGGAAAGGTTGCCGGAATGGAACAAAGGCTTGCCGACACGTCTGATGGTCATGTGTTTGTGCACGCCAGAAATCCGGGCGAAGATGATCCCGAACCTCCCACCGAATACCAGAATCCTGGCTGGCTGAAACCTTTCGAAGTTCTCACCACGACGTTTGCACGGCCGCACTACGACGAGATCGATCCGACTCCATTCATTGCCCCGATCTTCGTGCTATTCTTCGGCCTTATGCTCGGCGATGCCGGATATGGCCTTATTCTGACCATAGTCGCAATCTTCCTGTATTTCCGGCTCGGCCGGTCAAGCCGGTCGATGCATGATATGACCTACATCCTGATGATTATCGGGATATCATCAACCATACTCGGGATTATCCAGGGAGGGTGGTTTGGTGATATCCCCCAGAGGTTCTTCGGGGCAACTCCTCCGTTCATCATGATCGAACCGCTCAAGGATCCCATTACCTTTTTCCAGTTCTCGCTGATCCTTGGCATCATCCACATCAATCTGGGGCTCTGTCTGGCCCTGTACCAGAACCTGAAGAATGGACTGAAACGCACAGCACTCTTTGAACAGGGGGTCTGGTTCATCCTCCAGCCTTCAGCGGGAATTCTCCTTGCAGGATTCTTCGGCTGGGTGGATTTTTCCCCCTTTGTCATCTATGCCGGATATGCAGGAGCAATCGTTGGTGTACTCATGATCTTTTATTACCGCGGACCAATGGGGTTCTTCGGCCTGACAGGATTTCTGGGAGACTGGCTCTCCTATGTGAGGATCCTTGCCCTGGCACTGGCGACCGGGGGTATTGCCATGACCATCAATATACTCGCAGAACTCATTGCCGGTATCCACCCGATCATGATCATACCGGCGGCGGTCATCTTCCTCGGGGGGCATGTGTTCAACATTATCATCCAGTCTCTCGGGGGGGTCATCCACGCTATACGACTCCAGTATATCGAATTTTTTGGAAAATTTTATACCGGGGGCGGGAAACAGTTCAGGCCGTTCCGGGCCGAGCGGGTGTATTCACGGGTTGAACCAGGTGATCCACTATGACCATCGGGCTCGGTGCTGCGCTGATGGCCATCGGAGCAGGAACTGCAGTCGGGTTTTCGGCAATTGGTGCAGGAATAGGGGTCGGGATAACCGGGGCGTCAGCTTCAGGAGTTACCTCTGAGCGGCCGGAAAAGTTTGGGGCTGCGTTGATCTTCTCGGCCATTCCCCAGACCCAGGCCATCTATGGCCTCCTCGTAGCAGTCCTCATCCTTCTCTCAGGAGGATTCTTTGGAGGAATTACCGGGGAGATCCCCATCGCTGCAGGATTAGCCGGACTCGGGGCGGGTCTTGCGGTCGGAATTGCCGGGCTCTCATCCATCGGCCAGGGTATAGCTGCTTCCAGCGGTATTGCTGTGACTGCCCAGAAACCCGAAATGTTTGGAAAGGGCGTTGTCTTTTCGGCTATCTGCGAGACCCAGGCCATCTACGGCCTGCTCGTTGCGGTGCTCCTCCTGGTGTTTTCCGGCCTTCTCTCCGGAAACTATACCATAACGGTTGCGGTGGGACTGGCCGCCATCGGTTGTGGCCTCTCGATAGGACTGGCCGGTATTTCCGCCATCGGACAGGGGATTGCAGCATCGGCAGGGATTGGTGCCACCGCCGAAAATCCGGAACTTTTTGGAAAAGGGGTGGTATTTGCCGCTATCTGCGAGACCCAGGCCATCTACGGCCTCCTCGTGGCCATCCTGCTGATGTCCTTTACCGGCATGTTCACCGGTGAGCTTATCACCACGCTTGCCGCGGGTGTTGTCGCGATTGGCTGTGGTGTTGCGGTTGGCTTTGCCGGCTTCTCGGCAATCGGACAGGGCATTGCAGCTGCTGCAGGAATCGGTGCAACGGCCGAAAAGCCGGAGATATTCGGGAAAGGGATTGTATTTGCCGCTATCTGTGAGACCCAGGCCATCTACGGTCTCCTCGTGGCCATCCTGCTGATGGCATTCACCGGACTCATTACCAACGACATGACCATGACCCTCGCTGTCGGATTTGCAGCAATCGGTGGTGGACTTGCCGTCGGGCTTGCCGGGCTCTCGGCAATCGGACAGGGGATCGCCGGTGCATCTGGGATTGCTGCCACGTCAGAGAACGAAGCGATGTTCGGGAAAGGCGTTGTCTTTGCCGCGGTCTGTGAAACCCAGGCCATCTATGGCCTTCTCGTGGCCATTCTGATGATGGCGTTTACCGGGATCATCACCGGCGATTTTGTTACGACAGTTTCAGTCGGAATTGCATCGATCGGGGCCGGACTTGCGGTAGGGCTTGGTGGTTTTTCGGCAATAGGACAGGGTATCACCTGCGCTTCCGGTATCGCCGCAACATCACGCCATCCGGAAGCCATGGGGAGGAGCCTGGTCTTTGCCGCCATGTCAGAGACCTTTGCCATCTTCGGCCTCCTGGTAGCCATCCTCATCCTCTTCGGGCTGGGGATATTTTCACTATGAGATAAGAAATGCAGGACAGGTCCCCATGAGTGTGGAACTGATTATGGAACGAATCCTCCGGGATGCAGGAGAACAGGCACATGCTTCACGCACTGCTGCAACCCGCAAGGCAGAACAGATCATCCTTGAGGCACAGCAGGAGGCGGAGGCACGGTACATCGGACGGATGGATGCCGGGAGAACGGAAACAGCTGCCGAAGTGGCGCGAATCATCGCACAGGCCCGGATGGAAGCCCGTGAGACCATAAGGAAAACCCGCGAGGAACTCCTTGACCGGTGCTTTAAACAGGCAGGCGAGGAGCTTGCACGTATTCCTGAATCTCCGGAATATCCTGCTATCCTGGAAACCCTCCTCGATGAAGGAATTCGCCTTATCGGGGATGAGGAGGTCCGTGTAGCGGTTCACACCCGCGATCTTCCCCTTATCCGGACTATTGCAGGGAAGAGGGGCCGGCTGTCTGTGTTTTCCGATCAGCTGGAAGGAACCGGCGGGGGATTGGTCATCACCTCCTCATCAGGAAAAGTGACCGTGGATAATACATTTACCGGCCGCCTCTCCCGGATGCGGAAGGATCTGGTCTTCCGTGCCGCAGCGGTGCTGTTTGAGGGTGAGACCCGATGAACGGGTTGTCCGAAATCCTTGAACAGATTGCCGGACAGACCGGTCTGAATTCCGGGCAGATCCTTATCGGAGGTCTTGCCCTTCTGCTGATCATTCTCCTGATCCTGGTCGTATTCATGGGCTATTTCAGGATCCTGACTCACATTGCGTCATTTGCATATCCTGTTGCCCGGGTCAAGGCCATGGGAAATCCCTTTGTAAGGGAAGAGGAGCTCGCCACACTCGCCGAATCCCACACCCTTCATGAACTCATGGAGAAGATCCAGGATCATGGTTTCGACCTGAAACTGGAAGAAGCAGCCCCCCTGCGGGATCTTGACCTGATCCTGGATCGGTATTACCTGCATGAGGTGTCCCTCTTTCTTGATTCAGTTCCGGACAGCATCAGGCCATTTTTCACTGCGTTCCACTCCCTCTCTGAAAGTGAACAGCTCAAGACCGCGATTAGGAGCCGTCATGCCGGAATCAGCCCGGAGATTATCCACTCCCGGATGATCCCCGTAGGAATCGTTACTCCTGACCTGATCGATGGTTGTGCCCATTCCGAGAAAGTCGATGATATTGTCGGCCTTCTGCAGGAGACCATCTACGGCAGGGCGCTTGCAGAATCCCTCCCCCTCTACCACGATCAGGAGAGCACCCTTCCGCTGGAACGTGCCCTTGACCTGGCAGCTCTCCGGGAAATTAACCACTCCAAATCGCGGATTGATAACCTTCTCGCCGGTCCGGTGACAGAATTCTGTGGAATATACACCGATATTACCAATATCCTCACTGTTCTCAGGGCCAGGGCAGAAGGCCTTGACCCGGAGGAGGCATCACTCTCTATCGTTTCCGGCGGGGCGTTCTACGAGGACTGGAGGATGCGGCAGCTCCTGGAGACCCCTACCATTCCCGAGATCCTCCACCAGCTCTCCGGGACCGAGTACTTTGATGCAATCTCAGCGGCAATTCCCCTGTTTGAAGAGACTGCAAGCGTGCACCCGCTGGAACATGAACTGGAGCGCTACCTGCTCAGGAAAGTCGCGATCCTCGCTTCGACCTACCACCTGACCGGAGGTCCCCTCATCAGATTCATTGTTGCCCGGTTTATTGAGATCAGGAATATCAGGGTGCTCGTACATGCATTCCATAGCAGAATGCCGGTCGCAGCAATTTCCGGGGAGCTGGTGACAGAAGGAGGTATCGTATGAAGATGGCAGTGCTCGGAGACGAGGATCTGGTATGGGGGATGATGCTTGCCGGCATCAGGAAAGCCCGGATCACGAAGGGACCGGATGATACCAGGGAGGCACTGAACGAATGGCTCAGGAGCCCTGAGATCGGGGTAATACTTCTTGCAGGATACGCTGCTGACCAGGTACGGCCATTTCTTTCCACTGTCAGAAAATCAAGGAGGCTGTACCCCCTGATCATCGAAATCAGGGACGAAAGCCGGAGAGAAAGCAACCAGTCTGATCCCGTCGGATCTGAGAGAATGGGAGGGACGCATGGTGAGGGATCGCATGGCTGACAGGGGAATGATTATCCGGATTACCGGGCCGGTCGTTGAGGCTTCAGGGATGAACGGTGCCCGAATGTTTGAAAT
>JAAEET010000009.1 GCA_013415565.1 Methanomicrobiales archaeon | reverse complement strand
ATAATTTCTGGTATATCCGTTTCTTTCGCCAGATGTTGCGGTAATCATAGACAAAATGCTCGTAAGTGTCCCAGATGGTCACCCAGTTCAGGATGGTGATAAATCCGGCGAAAAGCACGATCGGGAAGGATTCGATGGGTGTCTCTGTCGACATTGCGAAGTAGAGAAAGAGAACGATGATGAGAGCGTTTCCGATGGCGATAGCCAGACTGTAGATCCCCTCACGGCGGGAGATGACCAGGTCGTGCTCAACATCCTGTATACAAACAGCAAAGTGCCGCCGGATTGCTTCAGGAATGAGCGTGGGTCCTCCGGGAGGAAGAGCCGCCTCCGGGATATCGATGACCAGGCTGATAGGGGTCTTTACCCGGTATTCATCGAGGTAACCGGCAAAGGTCTCTTCGGCGAGTTCTGTCAGCTCGGCATCGGGCAGGGGCGACGGGTCGTCAGGGTCAATCAGCTGGCCGATGCTTTTGAATCTGAATGAGAGGCTGACCTCCCCACCCTCTTCGCGCCTGTTTACTATGATCTCTCTCATGGGGTCTCCTGGGAGAGGGTTGTCCGGCCGGGTTATAATCCTGTCTTGCCGGTAAGAGACCGATCCCGGCCGAGGGTGCACCAGTCCAGGAACAGATATTTTCAGGTCCGTTCTCCCGGTGCCGGGACAACCAGAACTGCCGATCTTCGGAAGGAGCGTGCCGAATGATACCGGAACGAAATCACTTCTCGCCTTCGCCCCCCTCAGGACCGGGGGACGGTCCGAGCAGGACGCCGATCCACCGCGTCTCGTCAAACAGCTCGCAGGCCATCTGGACAGCGAGGGTGAGCGGAACGGCCAGGAGCACCCCCACTCCGCCGAGGATCCACCCCCAGAAGACGAGGGAGATGAATACCACCGCCGGAGAGAGGGCCAGCCCGCGACCGGCAAGATGGGGGAACATCACATATTCGGCGAGAAGGTTGACGATGGAAACACCGGCCAGGATCAGGAGTGCCGTGACGGGACCGAGGCTGAACCAGGCGATGAGTACGGGCGGGATCAGCGCCAGCCAGAACCCGATGTAGGGGATAAATCCCATGAGGAAGGCCAGGAATCCCCAGAATATGGCAAAATCAACCCCGGCCAGGACCAGGATCACGGTTGTTGCGATGCCGACGATAAGGTTGATCTCGGTCCTGATGATGAGATAATCCACGTTTTTCTGTGCGAGTGTCGTGAACCGGTCGATGTCACCGGGCCGGAGTTCCCCGATGATCTTCCGCAGCTTGGATGAAAACCCCATAGCCTCGAAGATGAGAAAGAGCGTGGTCAGGAGAATGAGGAGACAGGCGGTCACCAGGTCCCAGAGACCGGACAGCAGCCCGCCGACATCGGCGGTGAGCGACCCGATCAAATCTGAAAAGGAGAGGGATGCCGGATCGATCCCAATGACGGAGAAGAGCGGACCGGCCATCTCAACGCTTCCTTCGAGCTCTTCCTGGTAGCCGGGGAGCTCAGCCAGCAGCTGGAAGAACGAACCGACAATCACCACGACGAACACGGCGACGATGGCAAAGAAGATCACGAGCGTGAGCATGAGGGCAGATCGGGGCGAGAGTCCCCGCTTTTCGAACCAGTGGAGCAGCATGCCGAAGATGACGGCTAGGAAGACGGAGAAGATGATTGGTCCGAGGATCGGGGTTGCAGCCTTCATCCCGGCAAGGACGATCACGATGGCGGCAAGGACCACCACGATGCGGGCCGGTTCAGAAAGGGACGGAGGAGGAGTCATGCTGGAGCGCCTGATAAAGTCTGATTTCTAGTCTTTCAAGGGATTCCTTCTTAAGAGTATTCATTCACTGGGAAAATTTCGTCAGATGATGCGGATAGGATAACCTGCCGGGAGTGTGGTACTATAGCCTGGAATGGCAGAATGGGAATATGCGGAAACTGAGAACGGGATATCAACGATGGAAAAGGAGGGTCTTCATCTCTCCGGGCAGGTAAATCCTGGAAATCGAGCCGATACCTAGATATCGAAGGTCATGGTTATCCTGATGCATGGATCAGCGCCGGCCATTCTACTGGGGGGTCCTCCTCATCGTCAGTATGGCTATCTTCATCCTGGTCATCGACACCACCATGATGAACGTCTCGATCAATGCCCTGGTCGAGGATCTGAACACCACCGTCTCTACGATCCATTCGATCATTGCCATCTACACTCTTGTGATGGCTTCGTTCATGCTGATCGGTGCCAAGCTCCAGGATGTTCTCGGCAGGAAAAAGGCATTTCTGATCGGTCTCGCGGTCTACGGGGTCGGGACCTTCATCGCCTCGATAAGCCTGGATGCCGCGATGCTCCTCCTGGGCTGGTCCATTTTCGAAGGGATCGGGGCAGCACTGATGTTGCCGGCCACCGCCACCTTCATCACCGAAGCCTACGAGGGACGGGACCGGGCGATTGCCTTTGGGATCTGGGGCGGGATTGCCGCTGCTGCCAGCGCCTTTGGCCCCATCATCGGGGGATACCTGACAACCTTCTACACCTGGCGGCTGGCATTCCTGATTGAACTGATCGTCGTGTTCGCCATCTTCGCCCTGCACCGGCAGATTATCAAAACACCTCCGACCACATCGTGGAAGGGCTTCGACATCGGCGGCTCCCTCCTCTCTGTCATCGGGCTCGGCGTTCTGGTCTTCGGCATTCTCGGGATAAAAGAACCGGAAAACTGGGGCACAGTCCCCCTCCTCCTGCTCGGAGGGCTCTTCCTGCTTGCCGGGTTCTATATCTGGGAGAAACGGAGAATTACAGCCGGAAGAGACGTCCTGGTGGACGTGACCATCATCCCGGAGCGGAGCTTCCTTGCCGGGAACGTGGTGGCGACCGGGCTGAACGTGGTCATCGCCGGGTTCCTCTTCATCTTCCCGCTCTTTTTCCAGACCGTGACCGGCATAAGCGCATATGATACGGGGGTCATTCTCCTGCCCATGTCGTTTGCCGTCTTTTTTTTCTCTATCTTCGGAGCAAAATTTTCAACATGGTTTGAACCAAAATACGTCCTCCTCTCCGGAATCGCCCTGACCGGTGCCGGGCTTGCGGCACTCCGGGACGTCTTCTCGCTCACCACCACCGGAGCTGATATCATGCCCGGGACGGTGATCTTCGGGATCGGGATGGGGATTGTGTTGTCCCAGATCACCAACATCACCCTGGGGGCCATCGGAAGCGATCGGCAGACCGACGCATCGGGCATCTATAATACCACCCGCCAGCTGGGAAGCTCCCTTGGAACGGCCGTTATTGGTATCGTCCTGGCGATTGGGTTCATACTGGGTCTGGTATCCGGAGTTTCCGGAACGCCGACCGGCATTCCTCCCGATCAGGCACAATGGGTGACCGGGATTGCTGATGCCGCAATCAACCAGGGAATGGAGTGGGCCTTCTGGGCGATGATCCTGGTGGTCATCGGTATGTTCATCACCGCCCTCTTCATCCGGAAGACCGGGAAGATTACCTGAAGCAGAGAGGCACGAAAAAGAAATCATCCGGGATTGCCGGAATCCCGGGTGAACCTGGTCGGACCGGCTTTGCATACCCGATTCGGACACCCTGAGCGCTCGTGAAAAGGTCACGAAGGTAGGTATCCACACGTCCAAAGGATCGGTTTTGGTCACGAATTCTCGGGCACGGTCAAACTGATATCTTTTTGGTAGAATGACCTCTGCATGCTGGTATGCTGGTAATCGTGATGATACGCGGAAAAAATGAGGAACGGGGATCTTATACCCTGAATTTTTTCGCGTATGCGCTGTCCTTGACCATTTCACGGAAGATTTTCTCTTTTCCGTAGCGCTTCAGGTAGAAGTAGCATCCGATTCCCACAATGAGCGAGGCGATGAGGACAAAGATCATATCGGACATGGTGTCAGCGTTGTTCGCCTGCATCAGTCCGGCAGCAGATCCTCCAAAGAACGTGTCCACGCAAAACTCCCAGATCTCCCAGAAATATTCAAAGACACACCCGAAGAAGACGATGAAAATTCCAATGAATGCGGCATCAAGGTTAAAGTTCTTGATCCTGTCCCAGAATAAAATGACCAGGAAGCCGATCAGGGCTACGATAGTTCCCGATACCGTATGGGCAAGCACATCCCAGTTTACATAGGTGAGGTACCGCCCCTGGATGTAGCCCGAGGTATGAATCAGGACGGCAAGAGACGTCAGGAAATAAACAAACCAGGGAAATATGATCTTCGTCTTCCAGGAGAAGATGTAGATAGCCAGGGCGATCAGAAAAAGGACGGTCCCGATGATGATGTCTTCAGGCACGAAGAGCACTGCAAGAAGAACATTGAAGGCAATTGCAGCCTGGGTGAAATAGGCAAGGTACATGCCCGGAGAGCGCATACTCATACCATACCCGTTCGACCGTGTAAGTATATATTTCCCACACTTTTTAAGGCGGCAAACGTGGAGTAAAAAAGGACGATGGTTTTCACAGCACGATAATCCCGAGCGTCAGGAGCAGGAATCCAAGGGAGACCAGAAAAAAACCAAAGACCGTGAAGAACGCTGAAGGGATCCGCTTCCACCGGAGCAGGAATGCGATGACCGGGGTGCTGTACAGGCCGAGTCCCGGGATCCAGGAGATAAAGGTGCAGGAGACAGCTCCATACCGGTGGATAATGGTGTACTTCCTCATCTTCGCTTCGACCTTATCCAGCCATTGCTTCACCCCCTCCGAGGTCTGCGAGAAGGTGATACAGATCTCCTGGATGGCCAACGTCATACCGACCGCGAATGACGTCATCACCGCCAGGATGACTGCCGGAGGAATGCCGAGAGCGACTCCTGCCGGGGAGGCAGTGGCCTGAAGGAGGAATGTGGAAAATATGAGAGAAAGAATCAGTCCACTGGAAATCTTCAGAGCGAGCCCGATAAGGAGAGGAACGCTGAAACAGAAAATGAATACAAACAGGAGTACGACCACGAACTGGCGGGACAGGATGGAGAGGATGGTGCGGAGCTCCATATGCTACCTGATTAGAGCGGGGTGTTAAAAAGGAACCGGGCAGATCCCCGCTTCATTCCCGCTCAAGGTCCTTCCGGGCATCTCCCAGGGCCGCCCGCTGTTCATCGGTGACCTGTGGATACCGGAGATCGAGGGACCGATTGGTGGTCGAGACTTCTCCTGGATCATTCCACATCCCCTACACCGGATCGCGGAGCAGGGGGCAGGTCATACAGTGCCCTCCGCCGCGTCCCCGCCCGAGCTCCGATCCCTCGATCTCAAGCACCTCGATGCCGGCGTCCCTGAAGTTGCGGTTGGTGCAGGTGTTCCGGTTGTAGGCAATGACTACTCCCGGCCGCAGCGCGACCACATTGTTCCCGTCGTCCCACTGCTCCCGTGAAGCCTGGTACTTGTCCCCACCGGTGGGGATCACCTCCAGCCGATCGACGTCCAGGGCATCGGCGACCGCAGAAAGGAAACCCTCTTCTTTCGTCACGGTGAACAGTGACCGCTCATCCCCGGGCGTGATGCTGTAGGCCTGCATCTCATTCACGACATCCGGAAACATGGTGACGGTATCCGCATCAAGCATGGTAAAGACGGTATCAAGGTGCATGTGCGCCCGGTCACGGCCCATCCGGGCAACGATGATCCGCTCTGCGGCATTCTTCGCAAAGAGTGCCCGTGCCACAACCTCGATCATCCGTGCCTGGGTCCGTTCGCTCATGCCGATGAGCACCGTCCCGTTCCCGATCGGCATGACATCACCGCCCTCGAGGGAAGATCTGCCGAAATCCTGGAGCTCAGGTATCCCCCCGTCACCGAGCGGCGGGTACCAGTACTCAAAGGAAGCATCCCGGAACATCGGGTGGCCCTGGTAAACGGCGGCCACATTCATCACCTCGAGCCGGCGGACCGGCCAGAACATGGGATTGAGGGTGACCCCGTTGAATATCCAGCAGGAGGAGTCGCGGGTGAAGAGGGTATTCGGGAGCGGCGGGAGGATGAATGCATCCGGGCCTGCTGCCGCGGCGGTGAGGGAGAACCGGGAGATACCCTCCATGTACAGGCATTCGAGTTCGCCGATCGTCAGTCCTCCGATGAGGTGTTTGGCGAGGAGATCCGGCTCCATCTCCATGAGGCAGAGCCGTACCGCATCCACGACAGAAATACCGACGGTCAACTCGGTAACCACCTGCTCCAGCACCAGCCGCCGGTTCTCGTCATCCGCTGCCAGAGTCTCGGCCAGCAGATCATGCAGGTAATACCCCTTCACCCCTTCGTCCTTCATGAGCCGGACAAAAGCGTCATGCTCTTCCATCGCCCGGTCAACCCACAGGACATCGTCAAACAGGAAGTCATGGTGGTTGCCCGGGGTAAGCCGTCGCAGGGAAAGATCAGGGCGGTGCACCATCACCTTCCGCAGCCTGCCCACTTCCGAAAATACTCCGAATTCAGTCATTCCTTCACACTCCTGCCGGTTGCACCTGGGTTCCTGCATCACCGTCAACGATGGCCTGGATTTCACCCAGTGCTCCGATTGCTGCCCGTTTTCCGGTTTCCTCCACGAACTGGCAGGCAGCCTCCACCTTCGGTCCCATGGAACCGGCCGGGAAGGAGTAGGTCTTCAGTTCCCCGGGCGTCGTTTCCCGGATAAGCCGGGCATCCGGCGTTTCCCAGTCGAGGTAGACCCCCTGGACATCGGTGGCCATAACGAAGAGATCTGCGCCGATATCCCTGGCCAGGAGGGCACTGGCAAAATCTTTGTCAATAACTGCTTCCACGCCGGCGAGCGTCCGGTCCCGGTCGGGAAGATACATCACCGGGATGCCCCCTCCCCCGGCACAGATGACGACGACACCCTGCTCGAGGAGCCAGCGTATCGGCCGTATCTCGAAGATCCGTTTCGGGCGGGGAGAGGGAACGACTCTTCTCCAGGAATCACCGTCCTGCCGGAAGGCCCATCCCTTCTCCCGGGCGATCCGATCGGCGTCGCTCTTCGTGTAGAGCGGGCCGACGAACTTGGTGGGGTTCGCAAACGCAGGATCGCCAGGATAAACCTCAATCATGGTCAGGAGCGTCGCGAACGGGACATTGAAGGGAAGAAGGTTTCCCAGTTCCTGCTCGATCAGGTACCCGATCATCCCCTCGGTCTGGGCATCGAGCACGTCCAGGGGATAGGGTTCGACCGCCGTGTAGCAGGCAGCCTGGAGGGCGAGCAGGCCCACCTGCGGGCCGTTCCCGTGCGAGAGCACGAGTTCATGATCCATTGCCAGGGGTGCCAGTGCGCGGGCTGCTTCCTGCACATTCTCCCGCTGTCTATCGGCAGTCATCGGCTCTCCCCGTCTCAGGAGGGCGTTTCCTCCCAGCGCAACAACGATTCTCATGGATAGTCTTCCCCTGTCATGGTGTCAGTCCGCAAGCGTGGCCGCCATGACGGCCGTGAAGGGTGTACGCCGTAAATCGTGTGAAGGACCTGTGATGAAGAGATCTGTTCCAGGGAGCAGCGGAAATACCTTATCTGTGCCGGGGCTTCCACGTATCTGCATCAACCCGCGGGTTAAAAAAGATTCAGCAGGTCCGGGAGAATGCTCATATAGTCCACCTGCAATTATCAGCATATGAAACCCGTGGTCATGTCCACACTTACCGGAGTGATGGTCCTTGTCATGCTCCTCGCCGGCTGCACGATGCCGGAGCTGCCAGGCCAGCCGCCTGCTACGCTCCTGACAACGCCACCCCCGACAGCTGTCCCCCCCGAGCGTACACAGCTCACCGGGACGAGCTGGACCCTCATCTCCGGCCTCTCGGGTACGGGTACCTGGAATGTGCTTCCTGGAACGCTGATCACCGCGACCTTTGGCGAGGACGGCCGGGTGAGCGGCTCTGCAGGGTGCAACAACTACTTCGCATCCTACCAGTCCCGCACGAACACGCTTTCCATTGGAACACCCGCAACGACCCGGATGACCTGTGCGGAACCGGCAGGGATCATGAACCAGGAGACCCTCTACCTCTCGAACCTGGAGGGTGCAGCGACATTTGCCATCGACGGTGGTCTGCTGATGATCTACGATTCAACCGGAAAGACCCTGCTCACGTACCGGGAGGGTATCCCCGAACCCACGCCCCTGTCGTTTGAGGGGACACCCTGGTCTCTCGGCAGGTACAAGGCAGCAGACGGCACAATGACCGCCGTTTTACCCGGAACCACGGTGACCGCCCTCTTTACGGGAGGAAACCTCACCGGTTCTGCCGGGTGCAATTCCTTCTTCGGGAACTATTCGCTCCAGGGAGAGAACGGTATCTCAATCAGCCCCCTCGGAACAACCCTGATGTTCTGTGGTGAGCCCGGGGTAATGGACCAGGAGGCGGCCTACCTCGGCCTGCTTCCGTCGGCCGCAAAATACGGGATTTCAGGAGCACAGCTTACCCTGTACGATGCAGCAGGGATGCCGATCCTTGAGTATTCCGGCAGCTGAGCTTTCGCATCCCCTTTTTTCCCCGAAATAACCGTATGACCGGGGATCGTCGGTTCCCCGGTTCCCTTCTCCAAAAACCGAATCGTCAGATTTCTGAAGGCTCGCTGAGTTTTCTTTCCCGCTTGTTCTTCCGGTAGAGCAAGCCGCCGAGGATCATCATGAAGATGATCCCGAAGACGGCAATCACCAGTACCATGAACAGGATTTGGGGGTCTTCAAAATTGGCCGAGACCACCACCAGGGCAGCAGAGACGTTCCGGAACCCGGTCCCGAACGCCAGCACCTCCCGGTTCCGGAGCTCCGGCCCTCCCAGCACATAGCCGATCCCAAACGATCCGAGGATGAACAGGATGGCCACGAGCATCCCCTTGATGCCGAGAAGGGCGCCTGCTTTCACCGAGAAATCACTGGTGAAGAGGCCGAAGGTGTAGATGAGGAGCACCACCACGATCGAGAGGTCAGATACCCGGTCGATAACCGGGTACAATCTCAGTGCTGCCCCCGGGGTCCATGCCCGGAGCGCCATGGTGGTGATGAGCGGGATGAGCATGAAGATGATGAGGTAGAGGGCGGTACCACTCTGGTCAACAGATACCCCTTCGATGAGGTAGGGGAGCATGATCGGCATATAGAAGATGGTGACCAGGATCAGGACCATGGTCAGACCAACGGCATAGGCCACATTTCCCTTGATGATGTCCATCGCTTTCGGGAGCGAGGGGGCGCCTGCTGCTGCGGCAACGATGATAAGGCCGGCTGCGAGATCGATATCGAGGGGTATAATGGTGAGGATCAGGAGGGCAAAGAGCGGAACAACCACAAAATTGGCGAGAAGCGAGATGGAGAGGAGCCACTTCTTCTTCCAGGGGGCGAGGATCTCCTTCACCGTGAGATTCAGGCCCATGGCCGCAATGCTGGTGACCACAAAGAACCAGATTGCGTAGTTCCCGATCTCCATCAGCAGCGGGTCCATGGCCATCGCATCATTCTCCGGGTGGATTCAAGCTGAAACCTGCTCTATGGATTTCGTGCCAGTACTCAAGAAAAGCTCTGATCCGTACCAGGGCTGGTATCGGAAAAAATAGGTGGGTGATCAGGCCGCCTTCTGCCGGGACCGGATCATGAACGAACCGATGATCGCGGCGAAGCCGAACACGATGCCGAGGATTCCCAGCACGAACGGGAGGGCCAGGGTCGCGATATAAGGCTGGATGAGCAGGATCAGTCCGAATATCACCGAGATGAAACCAAGGATGCCGATCGCCCAACCTCCTCCGGTGAATGCCTGGTACATGTGGATGCCGCCAATGATCAGCGCCCAGACCCCGACCATGATCACGAAGACGAAGGGCACGACGAAAGCGCTGTAGTACGGGTATGCAAGGATCAGGATACCGAGAATGATACCGAGAATCCCGACAAGGGCTTTTAAGCCGGCATTGGTTTTGTCGACACCGATACTGACAAGGGCGAAGATCCCGCTCACGAACCAGTAGGCACCAAGGAAGGTGACCACGACGAGCAGGGTCATGTAGGGCGACGTGAGGAAGAATATCCCGAGTATCAGGGCAATGATTCCCTGGAGGAGTACTACCCACCAGGGAAAGAATCCACCGGGCATTCCCGGAATTTGCAGTGTTGTTTCATCAGTCATAGGAATTCACCAACTATTGTCACGTGGTAAAATGATTCCTGATTATATAATATTTAGGTATAATTTCCCCCTAAAACCGGAAATAAAGGTGAATTATCAGAGTTCGCATTCCGGCGCCGAATCACCGACCATCGGGTTCGTGAGTTCATCGAGGGTTTTTTTCTGGATGTACCAGGTGCCAAAGGCGGCAACAACGACTCCGCCAATGAGATCGGTGATGAGATCGATCATGGTATCATCGAGTCCGTGCTGGAGGAGTTTGGTCAGGTAGGACCCGAAGAACGTGTCCATCAGGTATTCATAGATCTCCCAGAACGCACCGATGGCCATGGTGAAGATGACAATGTAGAAAAAGATCTGCCACCGGGCCAGCTTCGTACAGCTGAAGCGGTTGATGAGCAGGATGGAGACGAAAGCAAGCACCCCGACGGTGATTGATGTGACGAAGTGGGCAACTTTGTCATAGTAGGGGTAGAACAGGACATACAGATATTGCGAGTATCCGGCTACGTGCAGGAAGACCGAAACAGCGATGAGGAGGTTCACTTCCCAGGGGAGGGTAACCTGGATCCGCCGTTCGATCAGGTAGGGAATACAGGTCAGAAAAAAGCCGGTTAATGCGGTGACGATAATACTGGGACTCAGAACGATAATCCCGTATACTCCCTCAAGCAGGATGAGCCCCTGTATAGCCCAGGCGATGTACACTCCGCGGGAATACGGCATTGCAGTGATCCTTGACCGGCTGATAATAAAAAGTCGATCAGGGACTGTTGTGCCCTTTCTGTTCTGCAACCGTCTTCCCCGTACTGGTCAGGCTGTAAATCAGCCAGTTCTTGTCATGCCGGCTCTCCACGAGTCCGGCCTCTTTCAGTACAGAGAGATGATAGGAAAGTTTGGAGTCGGCGATACGGAGGCAGTGCTTGATGACACAGACACAGAGCGGTTGTGCCGAGAGGAGGAAGAGGATCTTCAGGCGCAGGGGATCGGCGAGGGCTTTATGGATGACGACCTGATCATGCAGGGAAGATTCGGCGGGAATAAGGCTGCACAGCCAGGGAAGACCACCCGCCTCTGTGAGGCTGACGGCGATATCTTTCGGTATTTCATCAATAATTCCTGGTTTTCTGCTCCTGCCGGGACTCTTCGCAGGTGCCGTCATGGGTTCAACAGAATGTGAAACGCGTTGGGTACTAATAGGTTTTTTTGTTTCGTAGTTCAAATATTATTGAATCTGCTGATCTATACTTGTCCTGATGCATATCGCAATGCTCACATGACCTGGCTGCACATTACCTCATAGGGATCGATGAGACCGAGCATCCTCTTCATCTGCACCCAGAATGCGGGACGCTCCCAGATGGCAGAAGGATACCTGCGGGCCCGGTACGGGGACCAGTACCAGGTAAGCAGTGCCGGAACAGATCCCACCCGGGTGAGCCGGAAGGCGATTCTCGTCATGCAGGAGATCGGGGTCGATATCTCGGGGCATCGCTCAAAATCTCTCGATGAATTCGCCGGAAGGGAGATCGATTATGCCGTCACGCTCTGTGACCGGGCCCGTGCGGTGTGCCCGGTCTTTCCCTGGGCAAAAGAGATCATCCACCGGAGCTTCCCGGACCCGGGAACGTTTCAGGGACCTGACGAGGAAGTCATGGACCGGGTCAGGAATGTGAGGGACGAGATCACCCGGTGGATCGATGAGTATTTCGGCGCAGCACCTGCCTTGCGGGAGATTTGATCCCTGACAATACGCTGGCCGGAACTATTTTCCCTTTCTGCGAAGACGTGCACCTGTGAGACTCCTGCTGTCCTCATGGCTCATGACCCATAGGGGGGCGATCCCGTGAACCCCGAAGAGATCCTCCGCATCGCCATCGTCGATGCCCATATCATGACCGAGACAACCGGAGGACGTGCCACCCGTGCACTCATCCAGGAGATGAAGCGGGCCGGAATGGCGGTCATCGAGATCGGGACCATGGAGGATGCCGTCCCGGCCGTAGTGACGGCTCCTGATGTGGACTGCGTGCTGGTTGCCTGGGACATTGAAGGTGCGGAGAGCCTGATCCGTATGATCCGGTCGAGGGACAAGGAGGTTCCCGTCTTCCTCATCTCCGAACCCGGAACCGTACATACCGTTCCGCTCCCGGTCATCAGGCAGGTGAACGAGTATGTCTGGATCACCGAAGATACCCCCGAATTCATTGCCGGGAGGGTCGAGGCGGCCGCACTCCGCTACCGGGGGCGGCTCCTCCCGCCGTTCTTCGATGAGCTGGTGAATTTCTCACGGGATTTCGAATATTCGTGGCACACCCCGGGACATGCCGGGGGCATCGCCTTCCTCAAGACACCGGCGGGCCGGATATTCCACCGCTTCTTCGGTGAACAGCTCTTCCGGTCCGATCTCTCCGTATCGGTCGAAGAGCTTGGTTCGCTCCTGGATCATTCCGGACCGATCGGCGAGGCTGAGCGGTATGCCGCAAAGGTTTTCGGGGCGGATGAGACCTACTTTGTCACCAACGGGACCTCGGGATCAAACCGTATCATCTTCTCGGGCAGCGTGAGCGACGGCGACCTTGTGCTCGTGGACCGGAACTGCCATAAATCAGTCGAAAACGGTATCACGCTCAGTCGCTCGGTTCCGATCTACTTGGTCCCGGCACGGAACCGGTACGGGATCATCGGCCCCATACGGCCCGGGGAGATCGAGCCGGACGAGATCGCGAAGCGGATCGCATCGCACCCCTGTCAGAGCATCAGCAGGGATGGACCTCCCGGACTTGCGGTCATCACCAACTCCACCTATGACGGGCTCTGCTACCATGTCCCGACACTCGAATCCCTGCTTGGCCTGAGTGTCGACCGGATCCTGTATGACGAAGCCTGGTACGGCTATGCACGGTTCAACCCCCTGTACCGGGACAGGTTCGGGATGCGGGAAGGTCACCGCGATCCCGGCGACCCGACAATTTTTGCGACCCAGTCGACGCACAAGCTCCTTGCCGCGCTCTCCCAGGCCTCCATGATCCACCTGAAAGCCGGGAGAAGCCCGGTGGAGCACGGGCGGTTCAACCAGGCGTTCCTCATGCACAGTTCGACCTCCCCCTCCTATCCGATCATCGCTTCACTCGATATCTCCTCCCGCATGATGGATGGAGGCTGGGGAAAGACGCTCACCGATGAGACCATTGACGAGGCCATCGCGTTCCGGAAGGAAATGATCAGGATCCGGCGCGAACTTGGTGCCGGCGAACCCGGTGCCGACTGGTGGTTCGGCATCTGGCAGCCCGATGAGATCCGGACCGGTGAGGGACGGGTGGCCTTCGAGGATGCTGACCCTGGACTTCTGCGCACCGATCCCTCCTGCTGGACCCTGCATCCGGAAGACGAATGGCACGGGTTCCCCGGGCTCGAGGACAACTACTGCATGCTCGACCCGATCAAGGTTACCATCCTCACTCCGGGCATCCGGAGGGACGGTTCCCCTGCCGCCGAGGGGATTCCGGCAGAGATCGTTACAAGGTTCCTGGAGGGTCGCGGGGTCATTCCGGAAAAGACCGGAGACTACAACATCCTCTTCCTCTTCTCCCTCGGGATCACCAAGGGCAAATGGGGGACGCTCCTTTCCGGGCTCTTCGAGTTCAAGCGACTCTTTGACGAGGAGCAGCTCCTGAAGGATGTCCTTCCCGACCTCGCAGCCGCTTTCCCGCAACGGTATGACTCGATGACCGTGACCGCACTTGCGGACGAGATGCACCGGTTCATGAGCGGAAACAGGCAGCTGGCTCTGCTGCGGTCGGCCTACTCCCAGCTCCCTGCGGTCGCCATGATCCCTGCTGCTGCGTATGCCCGCCTGGTCAGGGGAACGGTGGAAAAGGTTCCTCTCGATCAGCTCGAAGACCGGGTGGTGGCGACCGCCGTGGTTCCCTATCCGCCGGGAATCCCGCTCCTGATGCCCGGAGAGCGGACCGGCACGGCAGACGGACCCGTGATTGGGTTTCTCAGGGCACTCCAGGATTTTGATACCCGCTTCCCGGGCTTTTCCCATGAGATTCACGGTGTAGAGCGGGAGAACGGACGATACCTGGTCTACTGCGTCAGCCCGGAGGCCGAGTAAGAAGGAGCTGCCGGAAGTTTACGCTCTCCGGAAGAGAAGGAGCAGCTTTTCGTCGTAGTAGGAGAGCTCCAGCTCATCGAGGTTGACATTGAACCGGGTCGACTCCTGGAGCAGACTGAGATAGATACCTTCCCGCTCCATGACCCCTTCGGGCCACAGGCAATACTTCTCGGTGGAAATCAGTGACCCGATGGAGATCAGCCCTCCCTCGATCCGGTAGCTCCCGGCATAATCGTTGCAGCCCGCATTGCCGCTCACCCTGCTGTCTTCTCCGAAGACTGCGGTGATCCGACTTTCCGGCGGCACCGGGATCATGCTCCCGTTTCCGCCGGAATACGAAACAAGGGTCCAGGTGCCGGTGAGATCCGGGCAGGGAGGACCCTGACCGGGCAAAGTACAGCATCCGGAGAGAAGGCAGAAGACGACCAGGGGGAGCAGCAGGATCGGCAGCCGGGACATGGTATACTATGAAATCCTCCGCGTAGTTCCTCTTAACTGTTTTCGGTTTTTCTGCCTGCGACCTTTTTCATCCGGACCGTACATAGGATTGGGAAAGGGGCTTTCTGTCATGGTGAGGATGCTCTTCGGAATTGGAAATTCTCTTCGCGGGGATGATGGTGCCGGTAACTACATCGCCGACCGGTTCAGGGCACCGGGCTGGATCGTGCTCGACTGCGGGACCATCCCCGAGAACTTCAGTGGCGTAGTCCGTCGGGAGCATCCGGAACTGGTGGTGCTCGTGGATGCCGCGGACATGGGGATTGCTCCCGGCGAGTTCCGCATGATCCGGCATAACGACATCGAAGCGGTGACCTTCGGCACCCATGCCCTCCCCCTCACGATCCTGATCGAGTTTCTCTCCCATGATGCAGGCCGGGTCCTTTTCATCGGGATCCAGCCTGCCCGGACAGAGCTTGGGCAGCAGCTCTCGGATGCGGTGCGCCAGGGGGCCGACCGGCTGATACGGATCCTTGAGAACGAGGGTCCGGATACCATTGAGGTGTTTCGCGGGGAGGAGTGAGGATATTTCCATTACCGGAGAACGTCCACCCCCGCAGTCCTCGTCTGGAGATACGGAAAGCACCGACGCGGTGCTCCCGGGGCTGAACACTCCGCCGCTGTGGCCCCTACAGCGCGATAGGAGCCTGTGCGGGAGGTTTGAACTGATACGGGGTCCGGATCATTCTGAAATTATCGGCATCCTGGTGTGGGGGTACGCCCGGCGGCAGGGGTGAAGCGGAGCGAATCCGTGGGAGCTTCAGAAATCCGGATCCCGGCGGATCACCTCGAGTGCAGGAGAAGATTGGGCATCATGTGGCATGATGCACAAAAAAATAGACGTCTTCACTCCACAATCAGGTTTTCCGAGTACCGGTCTTCGTCGGCGAGGAGGAAGGCATCGGTCATCCGGAGTCCGCCCTTGGGGCAGATGTCGGTGCACTGCGAGCAGAAGATGCACTGGTCCACCCAGATGCGGATCCTCTTGGTCTCCTCGAGCAGCTCGATGGCATTCGAAGGGCAGACCTTGACGCAGAGAGAACACCCGATACACCCGTCCCTCTGGTACTCGATCTTGCCCCGGAACTTCGGGGGTGTCGGCACGGGTGGAACGAGCGCAGCCTGCCCGGCGCCGACCTTTTCAAGGAACCCGGTGACCGACGGCGGCAGGTACTTTGCCGGGAATGTGTTGGTCGCCGGCGTCCGGAAGAGCTGTTTCAGGAGCTCCGGGAACATGGGGAGAAGCGCCATCAGAGCACCCCCGCAGCCGTTCCGAGAGCCGAGTCCGCCATCAGCAGCAGGAGCCCGGCAAGGCCGATCAGGGCGAAATGGACCCAGTACACGGTGACCACCTGGTTGATCCGGAACCGGGCCATGCCCACCCGCACCAGCGTGACGACGATGAACATCACCAGCACCACCTTGGCGAGGAAGAAGATCAGGTCGGCGACCTGGGCGATTCCTGCCGGCAGCGCAACGAACGAGGAGAGGTTCCAGGGGAAGAAGACCGCCACGATGAGCGCTCCCATCACCAGGGTTCGTACCGCGGTGGAGAGGGTGAAGAGTGCCAGGTTCCGCCCCGAGTACTCGACCAGCAGTCCCCCGGCAAGCTCGGTCTCCGCCTCCTGGGTATCGAAGGGGATCCGCGAGAGTTCGGCAGGGGTGACCACGGCGAGCACGATGAGGAGGAGGACCAGGCCGACGATCCCGAGCGGCCCGGCAAGTCCCCAGACCGGGTTTCCGGCCATGCTCGAGAGCAGGAAGGGGTGTGCGATACCGGCTGCCCAGAGGCGCCAGGCAATCGCGATCACCACAATGGCCAGCGGGAACTCGTACCCGATCATGGTCACCATCTCACGCTGGGCACCAACGGTGGCATAGGGGGACCCGGAGGCAAACCCTCCGGCCACCATGGCCAGCGCCGGGATGGTGAGGAGGTACATGACCAGGATCAGATCCCCGTACATCCCGAGCGGGGAGATGAGGCTCCCGAGCGGGATGTAGAGGAGGATGACCAGGCTCGAGACGAGCGCGATAATCGGTGCCAGGTTGAAGAGCCACGGTATGGCGTTTTCCGGGACGATGTTCTCCTTGACCAGCAGTTTCCGGATATCGGTGAACGGCTGCCGGATAGGAGGTCCGATGCGGGCCTGCATGTGGGCGGCAAGCTTCCGGTCGACCCCGAGCAGGAACAGGCCCACGATAAGTCCGAACAGCGAGACGAGCACCGTCCAGAGGATGATGCTCCCGATCGTGGCAGGCAGCGTCATTGCTGCATCCTCCTGGTCTTCTCAACCGATAACCGATGCAGGTCGTCCTTGGAGAGGATCGATCGCGAACCGCCCCTCACCACGGCGACCCGGTCGGTGCAGGAGAGGCAGGGGTCGATCGAGGCCACGACGATAGGAATATCGGCGATCTGCTCTCCCTTCAGCATCGGGATCCAGGACATCAGGTTGCTGTACGAGGAGGCCTTGACCTTCCATGCCACCGGGGATTCCTTCCCGTCCATCATGACATAGTGGAAGCATTCTCCCCGGGGCGCCTCCACCCTCCCGATCGCCTCTCCCCGTGCCTTCTTGCAGATGGCCAGGAGCTTGGCAAGTTTCGGCTCGGCGGTGATCTCACCGGCCGGCATCTCCGATAGACACTGGCGGACGATACCACAGGACTGGCCAACCTCGAGCAGCCGGACGACGATCCGGTCATAGACATCTCCCCGGGTCTCACCCAGGTGCTGGTCGGGAAGGATGGCCCGGATATCGAGGTCGCCGTAGGCACAGTAGGGGTAATCCTGCCGGAGATCGACATTCACCCCCGACGCACGTGCGGTCGGACCGACCGTGCAGAGCTTCAGGGCGTCGTCCCGTGAGAGGAACCCGATGTTCCGGCACCGCATGGCGATGGTCTTGTCGTGCAGGAAGAGATCGAGAAGTTTTCCGAGCAGCCCTTCATACGTGGAGAGGCAGTCCTCGATGATCCGGTGCTGTTCGGGAACGATGTCACGCCGTACCCCGCCCACCTGGACGAGGGCGTAATTGACGCGGTTCCCGGTAAGGTTCTCGATCACGTCCATGGACTGCTCCCGCACCCGCCAGGTCAGGTGGAGCAGGGAGTCAAACCCGAGCTCGTGGGCAGCCACACCCGCCCAGAGCAGGTGGGACTGGATCCGCTCGAATTCGGCGATGATGGTCCGGATGTAATCGGCGCGCTCCGGCACTTCGATTCCTGCCACCTGCTCCACCGCGCGCGAGAATGCCAGGGTATGGGAAACCCCGCAGATCCCGCAGATCCGGTCGGTGAGGTGGACGATCTGGACCGGGTTTCTCCGCATTCCCATCCACTCGATCCCCCGGTGGGTCTGGCCGGGGGCGAAGTCCACGTCCCGGATCACCTCGCCGTCCATCTCGAAGGTGAACATCACCGGTTCCTTCAGTGCGGGATGGGTGGGTCCGATGGGGACGATGTAGGGCGCCTTCTTCTCGCCGCTCATGAGGTCTCCTCCTTTGCCGGTGCATCTTCTGCCGGGAGTTCGCAGAGTTCCTTCTCCCCTGCAGGAGGAACCGGCCGGTCGGCCGGCCGTCCCGAGCGCCAGAGTTCCTTGACCATGCTGTCGGGAATGCCGGTCTCATCCTTTCTCCAGGGATACACTCCTTCCGGGAAATCATCGGGCAGGAAGAGCCGGCGCCCGTCCGGGATATCCGTGATCCTGACCCCGAGGAACTCCTGCTTCTCCCGTTCAGAGAATACAGCGCCGGGGATGAGTCCGGAGATTGTCGGCACGGTCAGGTCGTTCTTCGGGAGGTTTACCGAGAAACTCACGGTGCACTCGGCTCCGGGATGCCCGTAGAAGACGGTGAAGTGGTAGATCAGCCTGACGGCATCTCCCGTGTCCAGACCGGAGATGACCGAGAAGTGGGGGAAATGGATATCGATCAGGGTGGCAACTGCGGGGTTCAGGATCGACCGATCGATATCGATCCAGATATTGAAATTGGGGTTCTTCTTTGCCCCTTCCCGCCGCTCTGCGATCCTGATGTCGGTTACCGCGGCTCCGAATTTCTCCCGGAATACCTGGGCGACCTGTTCGGGTGAAAGGACCTTCTCTGTCATGCACTGCCTCCTTCCAGTCTCTCGAGTTTTGCCCAGGCCGCGACCACTCCGTGGATGATGGCCTCGGGCCGTGGCGGGCACCCGGGCACGTATACGTCGACCGGGATCACTTCGTCGACCGGACCGTCGAGGTTGTAGGAGGTGTGGAAGACGCCGCCGGAGATCCCGCAGGTTCCGACGCACATCACCAGTTTGGGGTCCGGGATCTGGTTGTAGACCCGGATCAATCGGTCTTTCATTTTCTTCACGACGGGACCGGTGACCACCAGCACATCGGCGTGACGGGGTGAGCCTACCAGTTTGATCCCGAACCGTTCGGGGTCGTACCGGGGAGTAATGGCGGCAACGATCTCGATCTCGCACCCGTTGCAGGAGCCTGAATTGAAGTGGAATGCCCAGAGCGACCGGTTGAACGAAGGGGTGGGCATCATATGAACACCACCACCACGATCATGAGCGCTGCCGTTACCCCGAGATACCAGAGTACATAGTCGTTCACAACGCCGGTATGGGCCGGGACGACGAGATCGTAGTATCCCTTCAGGGCATCGAGGTAACCCCAGTACAGGTTGGATGCCCGGACATGGACCATCTCCTTTCCCGGTTCAGGGTTTCCGGAGATGAAGGGAGTCGTCTGGGCCGTTCCCTTCTTGTAGCCCGGTTCACCTCTCTGCAGGATGAGGTAGACGATCACTGTCGCTGCAATCACGGCGATCAGCCAGGCAAGCGGGTTCCAGAACCCGGTGCCGGTTGTCAGGCTGGCGAAGAGATCCATGTCAGGCACCTCCAAGAACGGCGGCGATGTACCCGCTCTGGTCGGCAAGGGCATGGGCCGCCGGTGCAATCAGCCCGTCAACGACTGCCTGGGGAAAGAGGCCGAAGGCGATCACGATGGTGGCGAGGACACCCATTCCGATCAGCATGGGGACCGGTGCCTCCTGCACGGTCTCATACCCGGGCAGTTTCGGCCCCATGAATATCGAGTGGAAGACCTTGACGAAGGAAGCGAGGGTGAGGATGCTCACCACCATGGCGATTATCGCCAGAACGGGGTTGAATGCAAACACTGATTCGTAGATCATAAGTTTCGACGCAAATCCATTAAAAGGCGGTATCCCGGCAATGGCCAGCGCACCGATGATGAAAAAGATCATGGTGTATTTCATGGAATGGCCGAGCCCGCCCATTTTATTGAGGTTGTAGGTCCCGATCCGGAAGAAGATTGCCCCGGCAGTGAGGAAGAGCAGTCCCTTGTACATGGCATGGTTGATGATGTGGAATATCCCGCCTTCCATGGCGATATATCCAAAGGAATCCATCAGCGGCTGGTTGCCGAGCACCGCCAGGCCGACACCGACACCGAGCAGCATGTACCCGGTCTGGGAGATGGCGTGGTAGGCCATCAGCCGTTTGACATTCTTCTGGGGGATGGCCATGGTCACCCCGACCACCATGGAGAGCACGCCGAGAATGATGATGATCCAGCCGACGGTCATCGCGTTCAGGGTGACATTGTAGAGGGTGAAGACCACCCGGAAGAGACCGTACAGGCTGGCCTGGCTTGCCACCACCAGCATGGCGGTTACCGAGGACGGGGCCATGGAGTAGGCATCCGGAGTCCAGAAGTGCATGGGGACCGACCCGCACTTCATGGCCAGCGCGGTGATGATCAGCACGAGCGCGATCTGGTCGAGCAGCGTGAACTGCATCCGGGAGGCGATCAGGGCGATGTTGAGGGCGTTGTACTCTCCGTAATAGATGCCGATGGCGATCAAAATCACCATCGCCCCGATAGTGGAGAGGACAAAGTACTTGAGCGCGGCCTCGACGGCGAGACCGCCGTCGATCCGGTAGGCGATCAGGCCTGCCGATGCAATGGAAAGGATCTCGAGGAATACAAAGAAGTTGAAGAGATCGCCGGTAGAGACCATGCCCATGATCCCGGCGATCATCAGGAGGAAGAGGGTGTAGAAACTCTCCAGCCCCGAATGGATGCGGTCGGCGGAGAGCGAGTAGAGCAGGACCGCAAATCCGCAGACTGCCCCGATCACCTGCATCAGCGCGCTCATGGCATCCACGGTGAAGATGATCCGGATGGGAATGCCGCCGGAATCGAGCGGGACCGCAAGGTCGGGAGCCGCAGCCCCGAACACGTAGATCCGCGTGCCGTACATGAACACATCGGAGGCAAGCAGGAGTGCGGTCAGGGTGGTCAGGGTCATGATCAGGATGACCCATGCCGACCGGACCTTCGGAGAGACCTTTCCGATGAATGGTGCTGCAAACGCGCCGATCAGGGGGAGCATGATCAGCAGGGCAGGTGCATGCGTCACCAGGAATCCGTTCATTCGCGAAGCCTCCTGATCTGGTCGGTATCAATAGTCCCGTACTTCTTCCAGATGATGACCGCAAACGAGAGGAGCAGCGCGCTCGTTGCCACCCCGATCACGATCGAGGTGAGGGTGAGTGCCTGCGGGGTGGCCATGACCATCTCCGTCGATGGCGCCGAGGTGAAGATGGGGGCGATCCCGCCGTCCCGGTACCCGAGGCTGATGAGGAAGAGGTTGACGGCCGCCTCAAAGATGTTGATGCCGAGGAAGATCTTGATAAGGTTCTTCTTGGTCACCACCGTGGCGAGCCCGATCAGGCTGAGGGCAACCACCGCAATGAAGGGAAGGTTCCAGAACATGTCAGGTCCCCTCCTCCTTCTTCAGCCCCGACAGCAGGTACAGGAGGATGATCGTCAGGCCTCCCCAGACCTCGATGCCGACCGCGAAGTTCATGATCGGGATGAGCCCGGCAGTGTTCAGCTCCCCGGGATTTGGTCCGAAGGGGACGGACAGTCCGAACAGGCTCCCCGAATTGGCAAGGACATTTGCGAAGAATGCATACCCGAGGCCGAGGGCCAGCGCGGCTGACCCGATAAAGAGGAGCAGCCCGGCGGATTCCTGGGCCTTCATGGTCACCTTCCGGATCATCCCTGCAACATCCTCGTAAGCCCAGGCCACGATCACGATGGCCGCTCCGGTGGCGACCACCGCACCACCCTGGAATCCTCCGCCCGGGGTGAGGTGGCCGTGCATGACGATATAGAGCCCGAATATCAGGGCGAATGGGTAGAGCAGGTCGGCCCCGGTCCGGACAAGTTTACTCATCCTCATACTCTTCCTCCTTGAGCATCCGCCGGAACATCAGTCCGACCCCCACCACCGCGGTGAAGAGCACGACAGATTCCCCGAGCGTGTCGAACCCCCGGTAATCGAAGACCACCGCGGTGACGATATTGTTTGCAGCCGTCTGCTCCTGGCCGTGTTCCAGGAAATAGTCGTCCATATCGCTGAACGCAGGCACCCCGAAATCGAGGAGGGCCGGGATCAGGAGGAGGCCGCCGGCGAGCACGATGAAGATCACCAGGGCCAGTTTCCGTTTCATGATCCACCCCCTTCGTACCGGCTGGTTGCCCGGATGGCGACGATGAAGATGGCCGTGGTCAGCCCGGCCCCGATCGCTGCCTGGGAGATGGCCACATCCGGGGCCTGGAGAATGTAGAACTCGAGCGATATCAGGAAACTGAAGATCCCGGAGGCCAGGGTGGCGGCCAGCAGATCACGGAACCAGTACACCAGCAGGGCTGAGGAAATCAGGCCGGTGATGACCAGGAAATGGACCAGCATCTCGATCATGGCTGCACCTCCTCCAGCCGGTCGACGACTGCAGGGCTCGGTTTTATCCCGGACCGGTGAGCCCCCCGCGCGATGGCATGGGAGCCGAGAGCGTTCGTGAATGCCAGGGCCACGGCGGCGATCAGGGTATGGATGGAGAGGATGGCATACCCCGTATCCATGCTTCCGAGCCAGGATGCTCCTCCATAGATGATGACGGCAAGGGCGGTGAAGACCGAACCGAAGGTCGTCATCTTGGTGGTGGCATGCATCCTGGTATAGACATCGGGGAACCTGAGCAGCCCGACAATGCCGAGGGTGTTGAAGAACGTGCCGACAGCAAGGAAGGCAATGATGAGGATATCGGCGATCATGGTCAGAGTTCACCCCCGATGTACTTGGCGATGAAGAGGGTGCTGACAAAGGAGAGGAGGGCATAGACGATGGCCACATCGATGAAAATGATCTGCCGGTAGACGACCCCGAGCAGGATCAGCACCGCGACCATGAGCGTATTGACCGTGTCCACGGCCACCGCCCGGTCGGCAGGGGTGGGCCCCAGGACGAGCCGTAGCATGGCGAGGAAGACGAGGGCCACCAGGATGAATGCGACGGGAGAGAAATACCCGATCATTCGGCAATCCTCCGTATCCAGGCAGGAATATCGGCGATGGAGAAGAGTTCGCGTGCCGGAACGGCCTCCTTCTGTTCGTCGCCCGGCATGATGTTGATCTTGTGGACAAACAGGTCGTTGCCCTTCTCTTCGATATCGACGGTGATCGTTCCCGGTGTGAGGGTAATCGAGTTTGCGAGCATGAAGATGCCGAGATCGGTCTTCAGTTCTGACGTAACCCTGATGATTCCGGGGCGGATCCTGCCGGTGATCACCCGTCCGGCCACGTCGATATTGGCCAAGGTGACCTCGACCAGGAACGGCCCGAGGAGATAGACCGGTATGAGCAGAAGACGCAGCGGGTTTGCCATCCGATAGTTGTCCGACCGGCACAGGAACTTTCTGGTAATTCCTGCCACCACGATACCCAGCCCTGCCCCCGCAACGAGTTCAGATGCTGACCAGAACCCGATCGTTCCGCTTCCTGCCGTCAGAAGAAGGTAGATGCAGAAGACCAGAAGGAACGTTACACAAAAGGCGATCATGCCGTCACCCCGGGCCCCGGGAATGGTTCGTCTGAAATCCCATGTCCCACATAGCGATCACATACATTCAGAGCATGACAGGCTTCGAGCCACCGGATCAGATGGCTTCCGGAATCACTTCTCCAGCCATGGCTGATAATGTAGTAAAAGGTAGCGATCTGATGCCTGATAAACAATACTATTTGCAGTCGAAAAGAGCCGGGAAATTGCGGCCAATTGAGTGAAAATGAGAAATAACCGGTGAATTGTTGTTCCTCACCGGTCTGTGGCCCGAATCTGATCGGACCGGGCACATCCTGCTCCTATTTATTGCTCTATCGCCCACGTATGAATACTGAATCATGCGACCGGCTTACCTCGGAAAGATTCTCCTCCACTGGTGCGATACCTGCCATGTGCCGGTACTGTCGGGTGTCTGCGGATGCGGGGCAGCCACGCGGAGCGTTGCGATCACTCCGCCGGGTGATGCCCGCCCGGCATTCCCGGCCGACCGCGAGCTCGTCAACCGGATTTACCAGGACCATTTCGGAGCGCCGCTCATCCCGGAAGGAACCCTGGCTCTCTTGAACAAGGTGCCGGATACCGACCGTATGGAAGAGGTCATCATGGGTGGCAGCGTGGTCGGGGCCATCAGGTACATTACCGGCGAGAACCGGTGGGAACCCCTCCCCCGCCGGGAATCAGCCCTCTTTCTCCAGCCTTCCCGGAGATACGTCGTGGTGGATGAGGGAGCGGTCCCGTCAATCCGCGACCAGGGGGCGAGCGTTCTTGCACCGGGCCTCCGGGCGATCGATCCCTTCGTTGAAAAAGGAGACGAGGTCTTCATCCTTTCTCCGGACGGAAGCTGTGTGGGAGTGGGAAGGGCGAAGGTCGATGCCGCCGGGGCTTCATCCATGGAACGCGGGGCGGTGGTCAGGACCAGGAAGAATGCCCTGTCCCGGTGCATCCCCGGTACATCCACCTGGGAGGACGCCGTTTCGGCCAATTCTTCCATCATCAGGGAGGCAGAGGAGGAGGCGGTCGGGTTTGTCCGGCAGGTGGCCGGGACCACCGACCGGCCGGCGAACGTCTCGTACTCGGGGGGGAAAGACAGTCTTGCCACCCTCCTCGTGGTGAAGAAGGCGCTCGGGAATGTTCCCCTGATCTTCATCGATACCGGGCTTGAATTTCCGGAAACGCTCGAGAATGTCGATGTTGCCGCGCAGACCTACGGCCTCGAGGTTGTCCGGGCGAGCGGTGAGGATGCCTTCTGGGAGGCCTTCGAACGGCTCGGCCCGCCTGCGATGAACTACCGCTGGTGCTGCAGCGCCTGCAAGCTCCGGCCTGTCCGGAACCTGATCGAAGAACGGTGGGGGGAGTGTATCTCGTTTATCGGACAGCGGAGATACGAATCGGTGCGGCGGAAGGAAAGCAGCCGGGTCTTCCGGAACGGTATCGTGACGAACCAGATCTCGGCGGCTCCGATCCATAACTGGACGGCGCTCCATGTCTGGCTCTACATCTTCCGGGAACAGGCACCGTGGAACCCCCTCTATGCCCGGGGACTCGACCGGATCGGCTGTTTCATGTGCCCCTCGAGCGATGTGGCGGTCATCGAGGAGATCCGGAAGAAGTACCCGGAGTTGTGGCGGGAGTGGAGCGACCGGCTTGGTGCCTGGCAGGAGGCCCATGGCCTGCCGCCCGAATGGGTCACCAGGGGCGGGTGGAGAATCAGGGGAGAGGTGTGCGATGAAACGGATCATTATCGTTGATTACGGTCTCGGAAACCTCCGGAGCGTCTTCCGCGGCCTTGAAAAATCGGGTGCGGTTCCGAAGATCACCGCCGATGTCGAAGAGATCTCTTCCGCCGATGGGATCGTGCTCCCGGGCGTGGGGGCATTCCGGGACGGCATGGAGCAGCTCTCCGCGATGCGACGGGCGATCACCGATGCCGCCGGATCGGTCCCGGTGCTCGGGATCTGCCTCGGCATGCAGATGCTCCTCGAATGGAGCGAGGAGCACGGGCACCATGCCGGTCTCGGGATCATTCCGGGGACGGTGCGGAGATTCCCCCGGACTCCCGGCTACAAGGTCCCGCACATGGGCTGGAACTCCCTGCATATCGCGATCCCCGACCACCCCCTGATGGCGGGCGTGGGCGAGGGATCGTATGTCTACTTTGTCCATTCGTACTACGCGGACACGGATCTCTCCCATACGCTCACCACGACCCGCTATATCTGTCCGTTTGCATCGGCCGTCACCCTGGGAACCGTTCACGGTGTCCAGTTCCATCCGGAGAAGAGCGGGGCGGTCGGGCTCCGTATCCTTGAAAACTTCATCGATCTCGTCTGAAGCACCCGGAAACTAATTATCGTCACCGATGAAACGATCAGCTATGAGACGCATCCTTTTTTTCCTGCTGTCAGCCGCCCTCCTCTGCGGGGCCGTCCAGGGTTATGTCCTCTCGATCGAGGCCCCCGGCGAGCTCAGGGCAGGAGCACCCCTTCTCGTCAGCGGAACTACCACCTTCCCGGCCGGGACTCAGTTTGATATCGTCTTCTACAAGCTCCAGTTCACCACCCCCCAGGAGATCGGGAGAAGGATGATCGTTGTTGGTGAATCAAAGGAATTCGACGCCTCGTTCCCGACGACCGGGCTTGAAGCGGGACACTACAAGGTCGAGGTCCAGTTCCTGAAGGATCCCGGCTCGAAGCTCGGTTCGGATTCGGTCACCCTGCAACAGGTGGAGATCATCGACCGGTCGGGGGAGATCTTCCTGACCGCTCCCCGCGACCAGGTTCTCGGGGAAGCACTCCTCATCGAAGGCTACATCCCGGATCTCGGTGTGGCGACCATTACGCTGCGGATCAGCGGACCGGCGGGCTTCTCGCTCCCGGACCAGTTTGTCCGGACGACCACGCAGCCCGGAAAGGTCGACGGGTGGTTTTCCTACAAGGTCCCGGTGACCGAACCGGGCAACTACTACGTCGAGATCTATGACCGGGAAGGATTCATGGCCACCGTAAAGTATGCGGTCGAACGCCCGGCGCCCGTCACCACCCCTGCCGGAACAGAGACCTCGCCGTCAGATGCCCCAACGAGCCCCTCTGCGGTCCCCTTCCCCCTCGCTGCCCTGGCAGCGGGACTTGCCGGTGCCGTCGTCATCTGTGCGGGCAGGCGGCAGTAATTTTTTTAAGGATATCCTCTGCACAGTATCCGGAGCTGCCGGGTGCTCCGGTTCAGCTATTCCAGGGAGTGACAGGATGGAGAAGCGAAGCGTCTCAACACCCTGTAAAAAAGTGTGATCCTGCCTGGAGACGTTCCCGGGTGGTTTCGCCTCCACCACACCCCGGGCAGTCAGGGGACATGCCGGTTAAAATTACGGGATCGGGGTATGCATGGGGGGATTCTCTCAATATTTATCCTTCTGCCACTTGTAGGCCTCGTAGAGGAAGAGCAGCAGAACCACCATGCACCCGCCCAGGAAGAAGGCCAGTATCGGGGCTACCGACCGTGCCTGCGCGATCGGTTCTACCCGGGATGTTTCCTCGGCTATGATTCCCGCACCGCCGCCTCCGCCGCCCCCGTCTTCGGATAACAGGGGGGCACCGGCCAGGTCAGGCGGCGGTGCCTGGAACAAGGGGAGGATTGCCAGCATCGCCATCGAGGCCACAATGACGATGGCGAAGAGCGAGGCGTACTTCATGAGGATGGAGCGGATGTTGGTCATCTTCGGGGCGACGATGACCAGCTGGTCCTTCAGCCGGTAAACCTTCACCTCCCTCCCCTTCACGCTGTACTTGGTCTCGGCAATCTCGACGAGGCCCGCCTCAAGCAGGTTGTCGATGTGGTACTTGAGCGTCCCCATCGGGATATTGAGGAGCCCCGTCAGGTCGGATGCGGTCTTCGGCCCCTGCGAGAGGATATGGAGGATATCGTTTGCCGTCTGGCTGGCGATCGCCTTGCCGATCTTCTGTGCCCGTTCATCGCCGGGCTGGAGTACTATCACATCGTCAGTCATGGAGTGCCGAGAGTATCCGTTCTTTCCCCACCCGGAGTGCGAGATCGATCTTGTCGGTATCCGGACCGCCGCCCTGGGCAAGGGTCCGGGATCCGCCGCCTTTTCCGCCGAGAAGTACGCAGACCTGGCCGATGATCTCGCCGGCATTCACCTTGCCGGTCCCTGACATCAGGACGACATGGGCCCGGTCGAGACCGCTGGCGAACAGCGCAATCCCGCCCCGTTCAGATACCGCCGATGCGATGGAGGCAAGATCCCGGGACGCGAGGTCGATCCTGCGGACGACTACCGGAACCCCTTCCACCATCTCGGGGGAGAGGGTCTCGATCTCCATCTCGACCAGGCGCTGTGACATCCGCTCGATCTCCTTCCTCTGCTCTTTCCACTCGGTGAAGAACCGCTGGACCGATGAAGGGAGGTTCTCCTGCTGGACGGAGAGTACGGCGGATGAATCGCTGATGATCCTGTCCAGCTGCTGGACGTATTCCACGGCCGCCATGCCCGCGGCAAACTCGAGCCGCTCGATGCCGTCCTGGATATGCTCGACCCGGATGATCTTGATCATCCCGATCTCGCCGGTGGCCCTGCAGTGGGTCCCCGCACAGGCCTCTACGTCGCCGGCAACCTGGACGATCCGGATCTCCCTTCCAGGCGGGACACCGCCCTGGTAGAGGGCAAAGCCGTACATCTGTTCTGCCTTCGTGCGATCCTCGTGGCGGATGTCGACGGTCTGGTCCCCCATCACCATCCGGTTTGCGGCGATCTCTATCCGGCGCAGTTCATCGGGCGTGATGTGCTTGAAGTGCCGGATATCGAGCCGTGCACTCTCCACGCCCTTCTGGGCCCCGGCCTGGTGGATGTGTGCACCGAGAACCTCCTTTGCTGCCCGGAGGAGGAGGTGGGTCGCGGTGTGGTGGCGCATGAGCGACCAGCGCCGCTCTTCATCCACGATCCCCTTCACGCGATCCCCGCGGCGGAGCAAGCCGCCGGTGGTATGGTGCACGATGACATCCCCGATCTTCCGGACATCGTCCACCCGGACCATGCTCTCGGCACTGATCAGCATCCCGGTATCCGCCGGCTGGCCGCCGCCCTCGGGGTAAAAGAGCGTCTGGTCAAGTACCGCGTACCCGTCGAAGTAATCGAGCACCATGGCATCGAACTCCATATCACAGGGCTGCTCGTAGAAGAGCTTCCGGGTCTGCGGCAGGCTGCTGATCCGGTCGCGGAACCGGGCAAACGGGTCCTGTTCCTCTTCCTGCCCGGACTGGGAGTGCATGTCCGCAATCAGGGAGTAGAAGTTGTCGGGCAGCTCGATGACCGCCCCTTCGGCAACCGCGATATCGCGGGTGATTTCGGGCGGAATACCGTGGGAATCGTACAGGGTGATGATCTCTTTGAGGGGAACCCGTTCCCGCTTGGTCTTGTAGGTTTTTGCTACTTTCTGGACGATCTTGGTCCCCCGGGAGAGGGTCGCATGGTACTTCTCCACCTCACGGTCGACGATCTCCCGCACGATCAGGAGGTCCTGTTCGAACGACCGGGTGCCCACGATCCGCATCTGCTGCTCGATCAGGTCGGCAAGGTTGTCTTTGATCCCGAGTTCGTTCATCATCCGGAGCGTCCGCCTGATGACCAGCCGGGCGAGGTACCCCTCCCGGACATTCGAGGGAACGATGCAGTCTCCCAGCATGTAGGCGAGGCAGCGGGTGTGGTCCACGATGGCGTAGATCTTTTCGATGGGGGTGATCATCCGGTCGAGCTTCTCGATGGGCACATCGATCGCCGCCGCCACTCTCTTGCGCAGCTGGAAAAGGTTGGTTCCGGAGATATCCATCACCCCGGCGAACCTGGCATTCAGGGAGAGGATCTTGGTATATTCGTGGTTGTCGAGAAAGTGCTCGAGTCCTGCCGACTCCATGACCCTGCTGACCATTTCCGGGAAGACGGCATCGTAGATGGTCGGTGAGCCGCGGGAAGCCCACACGAACCGTTCCAGTCCGTAGCCGGTATCCACGATCCAGTTCTTCATGGGATAGTAGAGCTCGCCGTTGAGATCGACCGGCGGCTTGTCGGTCTTCTGCCGCCCGAGGTTCATGAAGACCAGGGTCGCAACCTCGAGGCCGCCGATGAGCACCTCGAGGCTCGGCCCGGCATTTCCTCCGCCGATCCAGGGGTGCTCCTTGTAGGTCACCTGCTCGAGATTCCCGCCGATTGAAGAAAGGAACTGCTCGCAGAGCTCAAGGGTCCGTTCCTTCCAGTAGATCTCCTCGAAGTCGGAGTTGAAGGCATGATGGGCCATCATCTCGAAAAGTGTCAGGTGCCGGCCCGACCTGCCCACGGAGTCGAGATCGTTTAAGCGGATGCAGGGCTGGGAGATGGTCAGCGGGTTTGCCGGAGGAGGTACGATGCCGCCGGTCACCCAGGGCTGGAAATCGGCGATGGAGGCGATCGTGAGGTAGATATCGTCCCGCCACCGGGCAGCGACCGGGTAGCGCTCGATCCGGGTGTGGTTGTTCTTCTCGAAGAACGAGAGGAATGCCTCCCGCATTTCATCGACAGAATGCTGCCGGAAGACCGGGTTGCCGATGAAATTGTAGGTCTCGCAGGGGGCATCACCGCAGATCTCCTGGTCCGGTCTCCTCGTCCAGAATGCCGCCCCGCATTTCCGGCAGATCTTCCGGGTCAGCCCATGGGTGGTAAAGTATTCGAGCTGGTATTCTTCCTCGAGCATGGAAAACCACGTGGTATCAATAAATTTGGATTTGCTACGATAAATATTGTTTGTCAGCCGGAGAACCGGCGTTCCAGGAATCCTGGTACCAGAGGTCGTACTCCTCGAAGTCCCCGGTCAGGGCAGCGATTTTCACCGCCAGCACATGCCAGCACCCGCCGCCCCGGTACAGGTACACCGGGCAGCTGCAGAACTCATCCTCGACAATGTATTCGTCCGAAGTTCCGACCACGACGAAGAAGTCCCGGTACTTCTTGACCCGGCGCTCGTCGAGTGCCTTGAGCGCCTTGCGTCCCCGGTCCCCGAAGATGCGGATAATCTCGTCGCGGAGGAAAGGAGTGAGTTCTCCTTCTTCCTGAAGCCGGGTGAAGAATCCGGTTACGTCCATACCGCAGTTACCGGGGGATCGTCGATGAACTCCCATCCCATCCTGGCGGCAAGCATCCGCATTCCGGGGGCTTCAAGGGCGTAGTGGGTGCCCTGGAGGAGCGGGATCGGGGATGCCCGGGCCTGTGCATGTTTCAGGTCTGCCGAGAGGAATGCTTCTGCACCGAGGGAAACGGCCTCCCCGATGAGGGAAAGGTCAAATCCGCTTCCGCCGACCACGCCGATCCTGCAGGGGAGGGACGGGTTGCCCCAGGTGATCAGGGGTGAACCGAGCCGCCGGGCGATTTCGGGAAGGGGGAGGGGGCAGTCACCGCAGATGCCGAGGCTCATCCGGCTGGTGCCGGAGAGCTCGAGGAGCGATGCGAGGGCATCATTGATCCCGCCATCGGCATGGTCGAAATTGGTATGCATGACGTACACGTTCAGGTCCGCGGAGAGGATCTTCTGCAGGAGGACGGCGAGCGGACCCAGGACCGCGGTCACGGGAGTCCAGAGCGGGGTATGATGAACGACCAGGAGGCCGGCATCCATCGCAACCGCAGCCCTGACCACCGGGAGCGTGACGTCAAGAGCGCAGGCCACCTTCCGGACATCGTGCCTTCCCTCGACGATGAGCCCGATCCTTCCAGCGTCCATCTCCTCTGCCCGGTCCGGAGGAGCGATCTGCTCGAGGTCCCGTATGACATCCGCAATATCCATGGAAAGGTATCGGATGTCCGGGGTTTAAAAGGTAGCAATTACTGTGGGTAATATACCACACCATTAAATATTCAGAAAGAAAAGATCAGTGCCATGGAAAAGACCATCGACCTGATCAGGGAGCGGATCAGGGACGGAAACGCGCGGGTGGTCACCGCGGAAGAGATGCCCCTGATCGTCGAAGAACTGGGCGAGGAGGGGGCGCTCCGCGAGGTGGATGTGGTCACCACCGGTACGTTCGGGGCCATGTGTTCATCCGGTGCCTTTTTCAACTTCGGTCATGCCGATCCTCCCATCAAGATGGAGCGGGTCTGGTTAAACGATGTCGAGGCGTACGGGGGAATTGCCGCGGTCGACGCCTATATCGGCGCCACCCAGAAATCGACAACGCGGGAGGCGCGATACGGTGGCGCCCATGTCATGGAGGATTTCGTAGCGGGCAAAGCGGTGGAGCTCCGGGCTCTTTCGACCGGGACCGACTGCTACCCCCGGCGGACCATCACGACCGAGCTGCTGCTCGAGAACCTGAACCAGGCCATTATGGTCAACCCCCGGAACGGGTATCAGCGGTACAATGCGGCCGCGAATTCCACGGACCGGACCCTTTCCACTTACATGGGAATGCTCCTCCCGAACTGCGGAAACATCACGTACTCGGGGTCCGGACTCCTCAACCCCATCATGAACGACCCTGCCTTCCGCATGATCGGGAGCGGGGTGCCCGCCTTCCTCTGCGGGGCACCGGGTATGGTGGTCGGTGAAGGTACCCAGCACTCCCCTGCCGGTGGGTTCGGAACGCTGATGGTCACCGCCGATATGAAAGAGATGTCTCCTGACTTTCTCCGTGCGGCCACCATGACGGGGTACGGCGTCACCCTCTACGTGGGTCTTGGCATCCCCCTCCCGGTCCTGGACGTGGAGACGGTCCGATCGACGGCGGTGCGTGACGAGGATATCATCGTGGACGTCATCGACTACGGGATTCCCTCCCGGTCACGACCGTCCCTCCGGAAGGTCAGCTACGCGGAACTCAAGAGCGGGTACGTCGAAATGAATGGCGAGGAGATCCGGACCTCTTCGCTCTCCAGCTACCGCCGCGCCCGCGAGGTTGCGATCACCCTGAAGGCCTGGGTCGAGGAAGGCAGACTCGACCTCGCCCTGCCGACCCGGAGGATCGATGCCACCCGGAGCGCCCACCCCCTGCGTGAGACGGTCCAGGGTCCGCGGGTCCTCGATATCATGGACCGGAAGGTGATCTCCATCGGGCAGGATGAGGAGATACGATCCGCGGCGCAGAAGCTCCTGAAGGGAGAGACCAACCACCTCCCGGTGATCGATTCCTCCGGGAAACTGGTGGGGATCGTGACCACCTATGATATTTCGAAAGCGGTGGTCAACCCCGGAAAGGCCACCCGGGTCAGGGACATCATGAAGAAGAAGGTGATCACCACCACCATGGAAGAACCGGTTGATATCGCGGTCAGGAAGCTCGAAAAGCACAATATCAGTGCGCTTCCGGTGGTTGACCGGGATGAACGGGTGATCGGGATGCTCACCGCCATGAACCTCGGCAAGCTCTTCGGCGGGAGGTGGCTGAAATGAAGCTGATCGTGACCTTCTCCCGGAAGACCGGCAAAAAACCGATCATCGCCCAGGTGGTGCGTGATACCGGCGTGCTGATCAACGTGGAGCGGGCCCAGATCGATTCATCCGAGGGAGAGGCGCTCATCGATATCCCGGATGGATCGTGCAACGTGGTGAAACAACGACTCTCCGAGCTCGGAGCATCGGTACGCGTACTCGAGGATGTCATTTCTCTCGATGAGAGCCGGTGCGTCGATTGTGGGGCATGTATCAGCATCTGCCCCCAGGAGGTCTTCTCGTTCGATGAGGACTGGAAACTCGTGGTCAACGGCGACCGCTGCGTCCTCTGCGGCCGTTGTATCGAGATCTGTCCGCAGCGGGCGCTCTCGCAGAAGGGCGAGGCATAACCGGACCGGAATGGCGGCAGCCGGGTTGAGCGGCGGGCACCCCATTTTTCTCCCTTCTGCTAGGGGGTGATTCCCGTGATCCGGAACCTGCATGCGGCAAACGACCGGTTTTTCCGGGGAATCGGAACGAACATCCTGATTCTCGGTGTCGTGAGTCTCTGCACCGATGTGAGCAGCCAGATGGTTTTCCCCCTGATCCCCCTGTATCTCACATCGGTTCTTGCCGTGGGCGCGTACGTTGTCGGCCTGGTGGAAGGCGCCGCCGAGACGACAGCCTCGTTCCTGAAAGTAATCTCGGGACACGTTTCCGATCGTATCCGGCGGAGAAAACCCTTTATCCTCCTCGGCTACGGCCTCTCATCGGTGGTAAAACCCCTGTTCGCATTCGCCACGGTCTGGCCCGCCGTGCTGGGACTCCGGGTCATCGAGCGGGTCGGCAAGGGCCTGCGGACCGCCCCCCGTGACGCCATCGTAGCGGAATCGTGCGATGCTACGGTGAGGGGCAGGGCGTTCGGGTTCAACCGGGCCATGGACGGGATCGGCTCCATGGGCGGCGCCGTACTTGCTTTCCTGCTCCTGCCCGTCATTGGTTTCCGGAACGTCTTCCTGGTCGCATTCATTCCCGGAATCATTGCGGTCCTCGCCATATTCCTGATCCGGGAGGAACCTTCCGCAGCAGAACCGTCAGCAGCCACCCCGTCGCTGCAGGTCAGTCTCCGCCAGCTCCCGCACGGTCTCCGCCTGTTCATCGCCGCCTCCGCGGTCTTTGCTTTCGGCCACTTCGGGTATGCATTCCTCCTGCTCAAAGCGCTCTCGACCGGCGCCTCGGACACCACCGCTCTGCTGTTCTACGTCCTCTTCTATGGAGTCTACACCGTCTGCACCATCCCGGCAGGGGTCGTCTCGGACCGGGCAGGGAGAAAACCGGTCATCATGTCCGGTTATGTCCTGTTCGGGCTGCTTTCAGCCGGTCTCGCGATGGTTGCCGGATCGGCGTTCCTGCCGGTCTTCTTCGCCCTCTACGGCATCTTCTTTGCCCTTGTTGACGGTGCCCAGCGGGCGTTCATCGTCGATATGGCCCCGCCAGCACTCAAGGCGACTGCGCTTGGCACCTTCCATACCGCGATCGGGCTCGTCGCGCTTCCCGGCGGCTTCATCGCCGGGCTGCTCTGGGATCTCTACGCCCCTGCCTACACCTTTCTCTTCGGTGGGATCATGGCTGCACTCGCCCTGGGACTGATGGCAGGTGTGGAAGCCACGCCGGCTTCTCCGGCAGCGGCGTGAACAGGGAACACGGGGTGGATTTCCGGGGCAGTGTCACCCGGGGGTCATGCGAAGGGATGGTCCCGGCAGCACCAAATCCGACGGGAGCGATCAACCGCCGGAGGAGAACCGTCTCCGCGCTTCCCCAATAGTCGCCACCTTCTCCCCCTGCCCGACGGACCGGACATACGCGGCAATCTCGTCGAGGCTGACCGGGGTGTAGTCAACGAGTTCGGCGCTCACGTTGATGGTTTGTGCCGCCCCGTTGATGAACGGGTAGCGGTCGAGGTCGTTGTTGTGGATATGCCCGTGGATCACCCATCCCCGGAAGTCATCCGGAACCATCCCGGGGTCGTGGATGCAGAGGAAGCGGAGACCCTGGTGGGTAATTCCGAGGGAGGGGAGGGCGCCGGGGAGCGGTTCATCATGGTTCCCGGCAACCAGGGTGATCGTTCCGTGGAGCCGGTCCAGGAAGTGGGTGGCGGGCGGAGAGCCCCGGCCATAGCGGAGATCCCCCAGGTAGATGACGTCGTCGTCCGCCTGGACGGTGAAATTCCAGTTGTCCAGGAGCACGGCATCCATCTCGATGACCGAGGAGAACGGACGGCGGCAGTAGCGGATGATGTTGGTATGCCCGAGGTGGAGATCGGAGATGACGAACCTTCCCCGGGACTCCCGGTGCACCGGTGCGGTGAGCTGCAGTCCGCGGCGAACCCGGTACTCACGCCGGGTCGTGGTCCAGAGGCCCGGGTTGAAGGCCTCTGCCCGGGAAAGCCAGGTTCCCCGGGCAAGATCAAACTCCTTCCAGAGGGTCCCGCGCCGCAGGAGCGCGATGCGGTACAGGGTGAGCGGGGATCCGCACCCGTCCGGCCGGAGTTCCGGTCCCGTCCTGCGGTCCTCCGGTATCCAGGCGTCCCCGGGCAGCTCCTGCACCATCTTCCAGACGCCGGGGGCTTCCTTCCGGGAGATCGCGACCCGCAGTGAAAGGTGGAAGATCCGGGAGCCGGGCGGGCGGTCGATCCAGGTACACCATGCGGTGTCCGCGTACAGGGCACGGACGAGAGCGCGGTAGATACCGAGCAGATCAGGATCCGGAGTCAGTGAGAGCGCAATCGCGGCCCCCTTCCTCCCCCTGAGCCGGAGGGGGCCGCCGATTCTGCAACTGACGGCAGCACTGCCGGCCGCCGCCTCCCTGATACGATCCAGGAGAACATCTTCCGGAGATCCCGGTACGAGCCCGAACGGGCCGAAGAGTGTGATATGGGGCTCCCGTGATTCCCCGGACCGGACCGCGACGACGTCGGTGAACCTGGAGGTCAGGGCTGCTATCCCGGGATCCGGGATACGGGCGAGGACAAGAAACGTGGCAGGCCTGTGGATGCCGCGACGTGCCGATCTCCGTATCCGTGCACTGACGATCCTCATGCTCTCGTGTAAAAAGCCTCATCCTGGTCTCATAAATACCTGCGGGAGGAACGGTCCGGATGCCGGATCATGCGGCGGGTATTTGGGGAGCGAGCGAAAGACTCTATCCTGATGATCCGGCGCCGGTTCCATCTTCGGGAGACCATCGCGACCATCCTTGCCGATGAGGAGGAGCATGTTGCGGCTGCACGAAACGCGATCATCGCGGCCCGCCAGGAGCTCGAGCACTATGCCGCCGGCGATCCCTTTTTTCTCTCGACCCTTGAACCCTGCCCCGTCAGCACCGGCATTGCCATCGTGGACCGGATGGCGGAAGCGGGCAGCGAAGCCGGGGTCGGCCCCATGGCCGCGGTCGCCGGGGCCATTGCATGGGCCGGTGTTGAGGCGATGCAGGACGCCGGTGCAGCTTTCGGGGTCATCGATAACGGCGGCGACATAGCCCTCCTGACCGACCGGGAGGTCACGATCGGGATCCATGCCGGAGGCTCGCCCCTCTCGGACCGGCTGGGCTTTGTCATCGGCCCGGACCCCGCTGTCCGCGGTGTCTGCACCTCATCGGCCACGGTCGGCCATTCGCTCTCGTTCGGGACTGCCGATTCGGTCACCGTCTTCTCGCACAACCCGGCCCGGGCCGATGCCTGGGCGACCGCCATCTGCAACAGGATCAGTCCCGGCGACACCTCGGTCCTCGAACTGGCGGATCCCGACCTGGTGGAAGGGGTCTTCGTCATCATCGGCTCATGGGTGTACAGGTGGGGCCGGGTACCCGAACCGGTCCGGGTACAGGACCGGCGCGATCTCATAACCGGTGGTCTGCTGTAGCCGGGGCATCCTGCACTGAGGGGAGCGGTTTGGAATCAGAGCTGTTCTTCTGCGTAGGAGAGGGCCTTCCAGTACGCGTCCTCCCCGGTAAAGCTGGCAAGGATCGATTCGCCGTCAGTCACCGAAATCACGGCATACCCATTTTCGACCCGGAACAGTATCTCGTAGAACTCGCGCTCCGCAACCACAACCCCGGTCGAGAGTGCCGATGCAGGCTGGAGCATGAGCCGGTCGGTCTCGAGATCGCCGGGGTCCTCCCGGAAGAAGTAGTAGAAGACCTGGAAAGCGTTCAGGAGGTCGGATGCAAAGAGTTCCTCCCGTATCCACGGTTCGAGCCGGTCGAGACTCCCGGCAAGGGCATCGGGGTCGTCTTCTCCCGTTTCGAGGATGGCATCGGCGATACGGATCAGCACGGCGTAGGGGAGAGGTTCTTCATTGCTCACTCACGCAATGTACGGCGTTTCCGGGGAAAAGGGTATCCACCCCGCCCCGCTTTAAAAAAAGATATATTCCGGTGGTCGTGGAATGAGTATACGTGAACGAAGAAGACCTGGACTGGCTGGTCTACCACCACCTCCTGGATGATCCGTGCCAGGGCGTGGAAACGCTTGCCGGGAAGACCGGGTGCAGCACCACGGAGATCGGGGAGTCGCTGCGTCGGCTTGAGAAATCGATGCTCATCTCGCAGGATGCCGATGGATGCCGTGTTCTTTCCGTGCAGGAGGTGCTCCTGCAGTGCCAGTCCAGGTACGACCCGCACGCACCCTTTACCATCGAGGGCGGCGTCATCCGGATGAAGAAAGGACCGGATTAAATGGCGGAACTGGCGATCCTCCGGATCGGGCACCGGCCGGAACGGGACCAGCGGGTCACCACCCATGTCGGCCTTGCTGCCCGTGCATTCGGGGCGGGCGGCATGTATCTTGCCGCCGATGACAAGGGAGTGGTGAAGAGCATCACCGATGTTGTCGACCGCTGGGGTGGCGACTTTTTCATCAGGGACCGGGTCTCCTGGAAACGGTGCATCCGCGACTGGAAGGAAACCGGGGGCATCGTGGTTCACCTGACCATGTACGGCGAGCGCATCCAGGACCGCGAAGAGGAGATACGGAAACACCACCGCATTCTGATCGTGGTCGGGGCAGAGAAGGTTCCCGGAGAGATCTACGGCCTTGCCGATTACAACATCGCGGTGACCGGCCAACCCCATTCCGAGATATCGAGCCTCGCGGTATTCCTGGACCGGTTCTTCCAAGGATCGGAACTCTCTGCCGAATTCCCGGGCGCCCGGATCCGGGTCGTCCCGAGCAGGGATATGAAGCTCACCGAGGAGCGATGGGAATAAAAGTACTCGTGGCCGGTTTTGCCACCCGCCATGTTGTCCAGTCTGCGTATGCGGCCGGCTGCGAAGTGTATGCCGTCGATCACTTCTGTGACCGCGATCTCTCCTTCTACGCCCGTGCGAGCATGAGGTTTGACGAGCTCGACGAACTTTTCCCTGCGGTCGCGGAGATGTCCGGCCTCCATGCACCCGACATCGTGATTGCCACGTCGGGCGCCGAGCTGCTGCCGTCCCGTGATCTCTGCGGGACGCCGCCGGAGAAGGTGCAGCGGTTCCTCGACAAGCTGACGACGCACCAGTTCTTCGACGAACTTGGGATCCCCGCCCCCCGGCTGCTGTCCCCCGGGACCTTCCCGGCGATGCTGAAACCGAGGTGCGGCTCGGGCGGCTGGCGGAACCGGGTGGTCGGATCTTCCGCCGAACAGGAGGCATGGTTCGCAGAATTCGGGGAGATCCCGGCCATTGCCGAAGAGGTCGTCGCAGGGACGCCCTGCTCGGTCTGCTGTGTCGCAGACGGCGCCCGGGCGATCGCCATTGCACCGAACCTCCAGGAACTCCGGGGAGCGGGCGATGCCCGGTACGGATTCTGCGGATCGGTCACTCCCTTTCTTGACACCTGCCACGAAGAGCTGATCCGTTCAGCAGAGCGGATTGCTGCGGCGAGCGGATGTGTCGGGACGCTGGGAATCGATTTTATATCCGGGGACAAGCTCTACGCCATCGAGATCAATCCCCGCTTCCAGGCGACCCTCGATACCGTCGAGATGGCCACCGGTATCAACCTTTTTTCCATCCACCTCGCCGCCTGCCGGGGGTGTCTTCCCCTCCGGCGGCCCGCGTCGCGGCAGGTGGCGGCCCGGAGAATCCTCTTTGCCGGGCGGGACTTCACCGTTCATGCGGACCTGTCAAGACTCTGGCCGGTGGTCTCCGACATTCCCTGGCCGGGAACCGTCTTCGAGGAGGGACAGGCGGTCATCAGCGTCTACGGGTGGGGAGCAACCGGAGAGGACGCGAATGACCTGCTCCATAAGCATATTAGAACAGTCCGACAATATATGGGTGGAAGGCTCTATGGATGAGGTCCTGGAAAGTCCGGCGATAAAGGCATATCTTATCAGGTTGATCGGCGAGGAGGGGATCAACCTCCTGGAAAAATTCCCGGCCGATGGTGAGTGGAGCGACGAACAGCTTGCTGCCCAGACCGGCATCAATCTCAACTCTGTCCGCCACACCCTCTACACCCTCTACGAGAAACGCCTGGCAGAGTATCGGCGAATCAAGAACAACGAGACCGGGTGGCTGACCTACCTCTGGCACCTGCGGATGGACCTGATCTTCGATGTTATCCGTGAAGATCTCGAGACGATCCTCGAGAAGCTCGAGGCACGGGAGCGGTACGAAGAAGAGAACGACTTCTACATCTGCAAGGCCTGCGGCATGCTCTACACGTTCAACCAGGCCATGGACGATGAGTTCATCTGCCCGACCTGCGATCAGCAGATGGAGCACTTCGACAACGAGATCCTGCTCCGGGCCCTGAAAAAGCGTATCGAGGCGATCAAAGAGACGCTCGGGCATGCCTGACGGGGATGCGTGGTACGACGGGATCCTCCGCGCTGCCGGGTGCAGACCGCGGGTTATTGCACACTGTCACCGGGTCAGGGACCGTGCCCTCTTGTTCTGTGACCGGTCGGGCGTTGCCGACCGGGGGCTGGTGAATGCCGGGGCGCTCCTCCACGATATCGGGAGGGGGATCTCCCACTCCCTCTCCCATGCCCAGGCCGGGGCGGCCTGGTGCCGGGAGCACGGGATTCCTGAAGAGGTGGTCCGGGTCGTGGAGCGTCATACCGGGGCCGGTCTGACCGCCGATGAATGCACCCTGCTCCGCCTCCTCCCGGTGGACTGCATGCCGGAGACCATCGAGGAGAAGATCGTGGCCACCGCAGACAATGTGGTCCGGGGAGGGCACGACGTGTCCATCCACGACCGGCTCGCGGAATCGCTCTACCTCAACCGCGGGATCCGGAGCCGTATCTACCGGTTGTGGCTCGAGACCGAGCAGTTCAGGCGGTCGTGATCTAGAGAATAACCTGTTTTACCTGGGGGAGCTTCCGGATCGCCTCGATTACCTCTCCCGGAAACTCCCCCTCGGTGATGATCACCAGCCGGGGTTCCTCGGAGAGCTGGGGGTCGGTCACGAAGATCTGTCGGATGGTCAGGTTATGGCCGGATACCACGCCGACCGCGGCGCTCACGATGCCTTTCTCCCGGGCATCCTGAGGGAGAATGGTGACCGATGAGAGACCCAGCGGGCCGATGAGCTGCGACAGATCGGGGGTGGCGCGGATGTTGGTGAAGACCTCCCGCAGGGACGGGGCATCGAGGATCCTCCGGGCCGTGGCATCGACCACCCTCCGGTCGGTCCCGATGGCCCTGGCGATATGGGTGGCCGGGATCTCGATGCCATTACAGGTTATCCTGCCGTCGGTGTTCACCCCGAACCCATTCTCGAGGAGGAACCGGGCCACCCGGCTCTGGGAGGGGGAGTCTGAAAATTCCCTGATGATATCCGACCACATGCAGGATAGCTCTTGCCCTGGACATACATATACATCACTGTCAGGAAAGAGACATCTGAAGGGCACCATGCGGAAACAAACGGGCGACGCCCTTCCCCCGCGGAGACATCCCCGCTCCTGGGGATGGATACATTATTTTAGATCAACATCCTCCATATTATGGCAAACGTGCGAGGGTTGCCGAGCCAGGTCAAAGGCGCGGGCTTGAGGGGTCCGTCTCGTAGGAGTTCTAGGGTTCAAATCCCTTCCCTCGCATCGATTCCTGAATTCTCTCTTCTTGCAGGGAACCATTCCGGATCTGCCTTGTCATAGGGCGCGATGGTTTTATATAGGCAGGGTTCTCTCCTCCCATGGGAATGACCAGTATTCCCGATATCACCATAAAACTCCGGGGATCCGGAGAACACAAAGTAAGGAATGATTTTCATGGGAATTGGACCGTTGGGCAGGGGTGGAGCGAGGCGCCGCACCCGGAGACGCTGGATGGCCATGTCGGCCATGCTCAGTGCGAAACATAAATCGGAGATTGAGCAGGCCACCGGGAAAAAGCTGGATGATCTGACCGACGAAGAACTTGAGGCAGAACTGAAAAAACGAGGAATCACACCGCCACCTCCCGGCCCTGATGATTGATCACGGGGTGGAGGTCCGGCACTTTTTTTAAACCAGACATCTTCCCGGAAACCGTGAGGACGGTATGTCCGATCTCTCAGACCGGTGACTTTGAGCCGGGCATAACCAGCATTCAGACCATGCCCGTGGGTCAGCCTGCCGTCACACCAGCGGATCCGGAGCCGAATCTCCGGAATACGGAAGCTTTGCCCCGGTCACCAGGAACTGGCCCCCGGTTTCCTTGATCTTGTCCAGGATGAGATCCTTTGCCCGTCCGGTCATGGCAAAGACCGGGATCGAGGATCCGGCCTGGAGGAGTGCCCGGGGAGCGGCCACCTCGCGGACGGCCCGGGAGGCGCAGGCGGTGACGATATCACAGGTATCGGCGAATTCCGAAGCCTCAGCGGGGGTTATCCCGGTCGTATGCACGGCGATTATGAAGGCCGGAGGGAAGGCTTCCCTGATCTCCCGGGCATCAGCAGGCAGGGCAACCGTTACGGCGACCCGGGAATAGCCGGATGCAAACGCCACCCCCACACCTTCCGGCTGGTCGAGGGCGGCGGTGTCGCGGAACGGGACGATGCCCCCGTTGAGCTCGATGGATGCGATCACCCCGGGTATGGGGGTGGTGCGGACCAGCCCGGACATCCTGCCCCCGATTCCCTGCACCA
>JAAEET010000054.1 GCA_013415565.1 Methanomicrobiales archaeon | reverse complement strand
TCACCGTCGGTTTCCTTGTCCTCATCCTGATCTTTTCCGGATGCATCACACTGGTTTCCCGGGAACCGGTCCCCGTCTCCCTTGAGGAGAGCCGGGAGATCGCCCATGATTACGTCACCTCGATGGAGGAGTTCCGCGACTACAACGGGAAAAACCTCACTCTGGTGGAGACGGTTACCCTCCGGTGTCCGTACTGCTGGCAGTTTGTCTATACCTTCGAGATGGCGTCCATGAAGGATCCGGTGGTAACGGACCTGGCCACGATCCGGGTGACGGTCATCGAGGGCACGGTCCGGGATGTAAGTGCCGCGTACGGGAGCCTCACGCCCCGGATTCCCGGAGATGCAGGGGGATAGTCCTCCCATCCCGGGATATCAGTCCGCCTTCTCATCCAGGATCGTATCCGGCGGTGCATCGCTGGTTCCTGCGGTGAGGGCCGCAGATCTCACTCTCACGTTTTTCCCCGGTAAGAATCCCGGGTTCATGGGCAGAAGTGGTCATGTCTGCGCTGAGGACCGGAGGTAGACATAAACGTCCGGATACCCCATTCTGTCCTGATCGATCCATGTCGCGACGGGGGGCAGGGACGCCATGATGGAATTATTATTCTCACTCAATCCTGCCGTCCAGGCCTTCATCGCCGGATGCTTCACCTGGGCGGTGACGGCGCTCGGGGCCTCGCTGGTTTTCTTCACCCGCGGTTTCAACCAGCGCCTCCTTGACGGTATGCTCGGGTTTGCAGGAGGGGTGATGATCGCCGCCAGTTTCTGGTCCCTGCTGATCCCGGCCCTCGACCTCGCCGGTGAACTTGCACTCGTCACCTGGCTCCCTGCGGCGGTGGGGTTTGCGGCCGGATGGATCACGCTCATGGTGCTCGACCGGCTGATTCCCCACCTGCACATCGGTCTCCCGGTGGACCAGGCAGAGGGGATACCGTCGTCCCTCCATCGCAGCACGCTCCTTGTCCTGGCAATCACCCTGCACAATATCCCGGAAGGACTGGCAATCGGGGTGGCCTTCGGGGCCGTTGCGGCAGGAATACCGGCGGCCACCATGGCCGGGGCGATCGCACTCGCGGTCGGAATCGGCATCCAGAACTTCCCCGAGGGTCTCGCCATCTCCCTGCCGCTCCGGCGGGAGGGGATCTCACGGGTCCGGAGCTTTTTCTACGGGCAGCTCTCGGCAGTGGTGGAACCGGTGGCGGCGGTGATCGGGGCGGGGGTGGTGCTCACCATGCGCAGCCTGCTGCCGTATGCCCTTTCGTTTGCGGCCGGCGCCATGATCTTCGTGGTGGTAGAAGAAGTCATCCCCGAGTCCCTGCACCACGGGTTCGAGGGAACCGCGACCAGCGGCTTTCTCGCCGGGTTCCTGGTCATGATGATCCTCGACGTGGGGCTCGGGTGAAAAGCCGGGCACACCGGTCCCGGGACAGGCTCGTCAGGCAGAACCCGGGAGAGGGCTCTCGTTGCTGCCAGCCGTGACCGGGAAATCTTCACGCCCGTCCGGTCACCGGTCCCGCTGGATGAGTACCATGAGAACTGCCAGTGCCAGTAGCAGGCCTGCAAGCGGGAAGGCGATCGGTGCCGGGGTGACCGGAGGGGTCCCGGTTGGCATTCCGGATGGCATGCCGGGCGTGGTACCTACCAGGACCGTTTCCACCGTTGCATTCCCGCCCTCCGTGACCGTCACGTTCTCCCGTATAGGTTCATACCCGGTCTTCCTGACCTCGACCGTATGCTCTCCCGCCGTGACATTGGGCAGTTCGAGCGGGGTGGTTCCCGCCGGGGTCCCGTCTACCCATACCTCTGCGCCGGACGGCTCCGAGCTGATGGTGATGCCGCCCGGGAAGATGGCGAGCGTCGGCGCGGTCAGGGTGACGGAGATGGTGGCATAGCCGTCTGCCCGGGAGAGATCCGTCCGTCCAACCGGTTTGGTGGCCACATATACGGTATACGTGCCGACATCAAGCAGTCCTCCGGCGGTCCTCGTATACCAGGTGTACTCCCAGTTCCCGTCGGGATCAACCGGGGCCTGGACAAAGGTGGAAGGGTCCCCGGTGACCACCGGGACCGAGATGTCATCGAGCTTCACCCCGTCTGCCGGCAGGTTCGGGCCGGTAAGGAAGAGATACACCGTGTCAGCCCCGGGTGCGGAACCGGAGAGCGGGAGGGTATCGCCGAGAGGTACGGTCACGGCCATGGCCGGAAGTGCGATGAGCAGGAGGGCGGCCGGCACAAACAGGAAGAGCGGGGACTTCATCGGAGGAGTGTCGGCCAGGCACCTGAAAAAATGATCCATGCCCACCCCCTGCCCTGCCGGTTGAGGAAATGTTCATAACCCTGTCCCTCGCATACACCTCAATCATATGAAGGATATCGTAGCTACCAGGAAGATGGAGAACGGCGTCGCATGCTACTATGGGGAGAGCGGCCGGGAGGAGTTCGAGAGTTTCACCTACCGGGAGCTCATCGACCTGAAGATCAATGCTCTCGACCTGCTCGAAGACCCGAACAACTATGCGGTCGATCCGGAAAAACACATCGTCGTCATGAAGAAATAAATCCCGAAAATCTCTTTTTTCCTCCAAATCTGCACCGGGGAAGTCCAGATGGTGGACCGCGGCATGTGCCTTGGACACTTCTTCGAAAACGGAGAAATTGCACCTTTCTATTAGATATTCTGGAATGGTACTGGGGGAACCTGCCGGAAGCCGGGGGGAAGGTCTTCCGAACTATTTTATCATATCCCGTACGTAAATCACAGCATACACGGCGGTGATCGCATGGTAAAGTACCGGTGCAATGTCTGTAACGTCTTTGAGTATAATCCCCGACACGGGAGTTCGATCACCGGGATAAAGCCCGGGACCCGGATCGAGGACTTCCCGGACGACTGGAAGTGCCCGATCTGCTCCTCCGATAAATCCCACCTCAAACCGGTGCACGAAGAGAAACATCCCCACCATATCGAGCTTGAGACCAAGATCTGCCCGTTCTGCGGCCAGGAGATCATCACCCCCGTCTCCCACGAAGAGAAGAGGTACCTTGAATCCTATCTCGGGCCCTGGCGGCGGGAGTCCGATGAGATCGAGTGCCACATGGAGGAGATCCACCTCATCTCCCGCACCGGCGAGGCCCTGGTCGAACCGATGCGGACCCGCCTCCCGGTGATCTCCTGGGACGATATCCTGATCCGGGCAGCCCAGATCGCGACGATCCCCCTGAACAAGGATGTCACGGTGAACACCCGGACGGTCATCGGGCCCGAAGCGGAGCATCCCCTGGTGATCGAGACCCCGATCTATGTCACCCACATGTCATTCGGGGCTCTCTCCCGGGAGGTAAAGATCGCGCTCGCCACCGGGAGCGCGGCGATGCAGACCGCGATAGGGTCCGGCGAGGGCGGGATCCTGCCCGAGGAGCGGCAGCTGGCCTACAGGTACATCTTCGAGTATGTCCCGAACCGCTACAGCGTTACCGATGAGAATCTCCGGGATGCCGATGCCATCGAGATCAAGATCGGCCAGTCCACCTCCCCTGGTCTCGGCGCCCACCTTCCGGCCGAGAAGGTAACCGCCGAGATCGCCGCCATCCGGGGATACCCGGAAGGGACCGACATCGTCAGCCCCTCCAGCTACGAGGACATCCGCACCCGGGAGGACCTCGCGGCAAAAATCGACTGGCTCCGTGAGAAATCCGGGGGAAAACCCATCGGGGTCAAGATCGCTGCCGGGCATATCGAGGCCGATCTCGAGGCCATCCTCTTCGCCGACCCGGACTTCATTACCATCGACGGAAGGCCCGGGGCCACCGGCTCGGCCCCGAAATACATCAAGGATGCGACCTCGGTCCCCACCATCTTCGCCCTCCACCGGGCCCGGAAGTATCTCGACACCCATGATGCGGCGGGAGTGTCACTGGTGGTTACCGGGGGCCTGCGGATCTCCACGGACGTTGCCAAGGCGCTTTCCATGGGTGCCGATGCCGTGGCCCTCGGAACCGCAGCCCTGATGGCCTGCGCCTGCCAGCAGTACCGGCTCTGCGCAACCGGGAAATGCCCGGTCGGCGTCACCACCCAGGACCCCGAGCTCCGGAAACGTCTGGAGATTGACATTTCGGCCCGGAAGCTCGAGCTCTTCCTCCGGGTCTGCACCGAAGAGCTGAAAGATATCGCCCGTCTGACCGGGAACAACGACGTGCATGCTCTCCGGATGAGCGATCTCTGCACGGCAAACTCGGAAATCTCGGACTATACCGATATCGAACACGTGTAAGGATCCCCGGGTGATTGCGCCCCGTCCCCCTTTGGTCAAAGATTGACGGGGTGAATCACGTCATACCCGCTGTCGCCGGGAAAAGAGGAAATCCGGTTCAGAGCGACCCTGACCGGTACTCCTTCAGGGTCTCTGCCATCTCTTTCAGCCGCTTGTCCACCAGGTAGTTGACCGTCCCCTCCTCAAAGCTGCCGTCCGGCCGGCGCTTGCCGGCCTTCACCCCGGTCAGGACTTCGATTCCTTCGTCAATGGTGCTGACAGGGTAGATGGTGAATTTCCCGGCCCTGGCCGCTTCGATGATCTCGTCCTTGAGCATCAGGTTCTGGACATTGCTTGCCGGGATCATCGCCCCCTGCTTCCCGGTCAGCCCTTTCGCCTTGCAGACCTCGAAATACCCCTCGAGCTTCTCGTTGACCCCGCCGATGGCCTGGACCTCTCCGTTCTGGTTCACCGAACCGGTCACGGCGAGGGCCTGGTTGATCGGGAGTCCGGAGAGTGCGGAGAGGATGGCATAGAGCTCTGTACTCGAAGCGCTGTCCCCATCGACACCCTCGTAGCTCTGCTCAAAGACCAGCCGGGCGGAGAGGGAGAGGGGCTTGTCCTGGGCGTACCTGGCGTTCAGGTACCCGGCGAGGATAAGCACCCCCTTGGTGTGGATCGGCCCTCCCATGGCCGCCTCCCGCTCGATATCCATGATCCCGCCGCGCCCGGTGCCGACACTTGCCGTCACCCGGGAAGGTCGTCCGAACTCGATATCGCCGAGCCCGATCACCGAGAGCCCGTTCACCTGGCCGACCTTCTCCCCCTCGGTCTCGATAAGGAAGATCCCCCGGGCGATGAACTCCTGGATCTTCTCCTGGATCAGGTTCGAACGGTAGATCTTCTCTTCGATCGCCTTCACGATATGGCGGTCCGATGTGTACTCCGATTGATCCCGGGTGGCATAGTAACTCGCCTCCCGGATGATGTCGGCCACATGCGAGAAGCGGGTGGTGAGCTTCTTCTGGTCTGCTGCCAGCCGGGACCCGTACTCGATCACCCGGGCCACCGCCGAGCTGTCAAGGTGATGGAGCTTGTACTCCTCGCAGAGACCGCAGATGAATGAGGCATAGTTCCGGACATTCTCGTCGGTGCGATCCATGGTGACATCGAAATCGGCCTTGACCTTGAAGAGTTCGGAGAAGTCCGGATCCTGGGTGTAGAGGATCTGGTTGATCTGCGGGGTTCCGATAATGATCACCTTGAGGGAGAGCGGAATGGGCTCGGGCTTGATCCCCTTGGTGGAAATGAACCCCATGCGCTCGCCCGGTTCCTCGACCACGACTTCACCTGTTTTGAGGGCCGTCTTGAGACCCTCCCAGGAGAAGGGGTTCCGGAAGAGGTCTTCCACCATCACCACCAGGAAGCCGCCGTTTGCCTTGTGGATCGAGCCCGGCCGGATCATGGTGAAATCGGTGGTCACCACCCCGTACTGGACCTCTTTCTCGATCTTGCCAAAGAGGTTCTGGTACGAGGGATTCTGTTCATAGATGACCGGTGCCCCATCATCCCCGGAATTGTCGACGATGACATTGACCTCGTACTTACGGAAAGCGAGTTCCCGGATCAGCGGGTTCTGGAACTGGGGCGGCAGCTGTTGCTGCTGGGGCGGCTCGGGCATGAACTGGGGAAGATTCTCAACGATGTCTTTCTGCACGGCCTCGATGTAGGCGCTGATCTCGTCGATTTTTTTGTACTTGTCCTTGAGCGCAGCGATCCGGTGACCGATTGCGGCAAGGGCTACCTCCCGGTTGAGCTGCTCGATTGCCTCGCCGCCTTTCTGGTCGAGATCACGCAGCTGCCGGAACGTGTTCCGGAGCTCGACCATGAGCTCCTCTTTTCGTTTCTGGTAGGCGGCCTGGACCTCGGGAGGGAGGGCGACGAACTCCTCCTGCTGGTAGGGCTCCCCGCTCTCCTTCAGGGGAATGGTGAGCAGTCCCTGGGGCCCGGGCTGGATGAGGAAGCCTTTCTCCTTTGCCACCTCGTCGATGTGGGCGAGCAGCCGGGCTTTCTCCTCCTCTATCCCGTGAACGGCCGCATCCCGCCGGTTCACGTAGTCCTCGCTCTCGAAGACCTTGGGGATGAACCGTTTTGCCTCCGCGATGAAGGTGGCCATATCCTCCCTGAACTCTTTCCCCACCCCCGCCGGGAGCCGGATGGCGTTCGGCTCGTAGGGATTATCGAAGTTATTGACGTAAATCCAGTCGTTTCCCCGCGGTTTGGTCTTTGCCAGCTCATCGAGGAATTTCTTGACCGCGGATTTTCTCCCGGTCCCGTGCATGCCGGAGGCATAGACATTGAACCCTTTCTCTTCGATGTTCAGCCCGAAGGTAAGAGCCGAGAGCGCTCTCTTCTGGCCGACGATCTCTTCCAGTGGTTTCAGTTCCCGGGTGCTTCCGCAATCGAGGAGGGAGGCGTCAAACCGGTTCCGGTACTGTTCAAGAGGCAGCTTGGTGACCATAGGTATTCATCTCTGCACGTGAGCCATTGGCACAAGGGTATATCTTTCTTGTGGGCAGGGGATAGGCCGGGACCCGGAACCCCCGCTTCTCATCCGGGAGGTCCCACCGGAGCTTGATGAGGCTCAGGTTGATGAAGAAGTAGGTGGTGAGAGTGCCGAAGTTGAAGATCTGGGCCAGCACGTCGAGATTGCCGCGGGAGAGGAGGATGATCGCTGCTGCCGTCACCCCTACGAATATCACGTCAAGCACTGGGACTCCCTGTGCCGATACCCGCGAGAGGCGTTCCGGGGGGATCTTCTTCCGATACTGACCGCCGCAGCCGACCAGACGCCGGGAGTAATCTTCAGTTCAGGCAGGGAAGTCCTGTTCCCGTTGAAGTACGCTTGATACTGCCGATGTATACTGTTCGGAGCCCGGACAGGATCGCTTATCAGGGGCGGTGACCACTGTTGGATGGGATCTGGACCGCCGGCTCCCGGGCCGGTCCGGCGGACAAGAACACCCGGAGACGGATCATGGATACGCAGGAGCAATCACGGCTTTTCAGGTACTATCCCGAAGATTTCGGCGAACTGACCATAAAGGTCATTCACATGGACCTGGTCTTTGACATCTACGACCAGTACACCCGGACAACGGCGCTTCTTTCCGCGGAAGTCCTCGACACCCCTATCCGGGAGCTGGTGCTGAATGCACATGACCTCGAGATCCTCGCGGTCTCCTGTGATGCGGCCGCGGTCCATGTCGATTACCAGCATGACCGGAACCTCCTCGTCCTCTCTTTTGACCGGGACCTCCCTGCCCACAGCAGGTTTTCCGTCAGGACCGAGACCGTCTGCCGCCCGAGCGACCACATTCTCGAAGGGCTCTACTACGACCGCTCACCCGACGGGGCTCCGCCGACCATGATCTCCCAGTGCCAGCAGTGGGGATTCCAGCGGATCGTTCCCTGCATCGACGATATGACCGCGAAGTGTACCTATATCACCACCATCATCGCCGATGAACGCTACACCAGCATCCTCTCGAACGGTGATGTCTCCATCCATCGCCACCCTGCGGGTCCCGGGCGGGTGAGCATCACCTACAACAACACCGTCACCCCGATGGCCCCCTATCTCTTCTTCCTCTGCGTCGGCACCTATGACACCTTCACCCGGGAGCTCGAGTATCCGGACGGCCTCCGGTTCGGGCTCGAGCTGCTGGTCCCGCCGGGATCGGACCCCGGGGTCGCGGACTATGCCCTGCAGGTACTTGCCGACGCGATCCTCTGGGTGTACCTGTTCACCGGCCCGGGGAGCTACGATCGGATCAGGGAAAAAGAGGAGATACAGTATCTGATTCGGGAACGGGACCGTTTGAAGGGGACGAACGGGGATCCTGAAAAACTCGGGGAGATCCGGAAAAGACTCCGGGACCTGGCGGCGGGAATCACGCCGGGTTATCAATACACCGGCACCGTGTACCGCGAGATCGGGATGCAGAACTCCGATTTCGGGGGCATGGAGAATGTCGGGAATACCACGATTGCCATGAACCGGATCATGCCCTATTCCCAGATGACTGACCCGGCCTTCGAATACATGGTCAGGGTCAAGGTGCACGAATTCTACCACAACCTGAACGGGTCCGAAGTGACCGGGAAGACACCCTTCGAACTCTGGCTCAACGAGGCCGTGACGGCGTTTATGGAGAATGCGTGCCATGCCCGTTTCTTCGGTGAGGAGTACTCGCGGCTGGAGACCGTTCTTGGTCTTTTTGCCCCCTCGACCGGGACCTTTGCCCTTGATGCGGGGGCGGTATCGCTGCCCATCGAACCCGACGGATTCAACGATCCGAACGACCTGATCACCGGCATCACCTATGTCAAGGCAGCAGAGTTCGTCCGGATGATCGAGACCCTCATGGGAAAAGAGCAGTTTGTCCGGGGACTGGACCTGTACCATACCCGCTACCGGCACGGGAATGCAACCTGGCAGCAGTGGATTGCCGCCATGGAGGAGGTCTCTGGTCAGGATTTCTCCGGGATGGCCAGGGCCTGGCTGAAACAGACCGGGTTTCCCGTCGTCGCGGCAGCAGGGGAGTACGACCGGGAGCAGCGCACCTATGTGCTACAGCTGCACCAGGCCGTTCCGGAGAAGGGTTCTCCCTGGCCCCTTCCCTTCCGCGCAGCCCTGGTCGATGAGGAAGGTCGCGATCTCGCAGAGGCCATGATCCGCATGGACGGTTCGGAAGCGGAGATACGGTTTGACAAGGTTGAACCGCCGGCATTCCTCTCCCTGAACCGGGAATACTCGTTCTATGGCAAAGTGAAGGCTCCCGTCGATCCGGTCGCACTCCGCCGCCAGGCCGAGGTCGACCGGGATGCGGTGAACCGGTTCATCGCCCTCTACCGCCTCACCGAGCAGGAGATCATCCGTCTCATCGATCATCCCGGAGAGATGCCGGCGGAGGATTACCTCGACCTCTACATCCGCATCCTCTCCGATCCCGACCGCACGCGGATCCTGGGTGGGTTGCACCTGACCCTGTACGACACGGTCGATCCTCCGGAGTACGCCCACCGCTACGAAGCCCTTTACAAGGCGCGGAGAAAGATCGAGACCGCCATAGCCAACCGATACGGGACCGCCCTCCGGACCCTGTACGACTCGCACAACCAGGGAGTCCCGCTCACCGCACCGATGGAGGTCCAGGTCCCGGCAATCAAGGGACGACAGCTGAAGAACATCTGCCTCGCGCTCCTCTCAACCCTCGACACGCCGGAAATCCATGCGCTGATTCGCTCGCAGCTCGCGACAGGGCAGGTGGCCACCGATCGCCTGCGGGCATTCTCACTCTACCTGAACAGCACGGCGCCTGACCGGCGCGAGGTCATGGCAGCGGTGGGCACGGAAGCGGCCGCCCATCCCGTCTCCTGGGAAGCATACCTGGCAGCGGTGGGGAGCTGTTCGGCCCCGGATGCGGTAGCGCTGATCCGAAGGGCAGGGGAGCTGCCGTCATTCCGCATGAACCAGGTGAACGATCACCGGGCGCTCTATGGATCCTTTGCTGCCAACCGGAAGGTCTCGCTCCAGACTTCGGAGGGACGGGACCTGTTTGCAGATGTCCTGCTGGCCCTCGCTCCGGTCAACCAGAACTCGGTCGTCTCCCTGCTCCGGGCTTTTGGCGCAGTCGACCTGATGGAGGATGCGTACCATGTACCGCTCATCGGGCTGCTCGTCACCGTCAGGGATCAGCTCGATCCCGGTTCATCTGCCGTCATCCTCAATACGATCCGGCGTCTCCTCATCGGCGCTCCCCGGGCCGTCCGTGCTTATGAAGCCGTGCACGGTCCGCTGACCGGGTTCTCCTGATCCCCGGATTACTCAATGCCCTCATACGGGTGATTTTACTATCAACCAACGATAGCCCTGAAGGAACCGGGTTCAGTTCATGCTCCCCATGAACAGGCTCAGGGCAAGACCGGTGATCAGGGCCACCCGGGCATCGGTGGTGAAGTAGGAGAGCGAGAGCAGCTGCTCGAGCGGGATCCCTCCCCAGAAAAAGCCGAGAATGAT
>JAAEET010000008.1 GCA_013415565.1 Methanomicrobiales archaeon | reverse complement strand
AGGAGCGAGGACAGACGTTGAAGAACGTTATGAAGATTAGACAGTGCCAACTCAAATTTTTTTAATTCCGTGCTGTGTTAATAAAAAGGGCTTATTTGCCAATATCTGGTTGGACTCGGAAATCGGAGATTTTATCACCTCATTCCCTTCAATTCTCTATAATGGAACAATCCCTTGCCTCGGGGGGGGCACCGGGAACAGAAAACCACTACTACGGAACGAGCCCCGGAAGGTACCAGTACCTGATGCGTGAGGGGAAAATCGATGCCTTCTGCGCCGAAGGGGTCCGCCTCTCCCGGAAGGGGTTGCAGGACGAGGCCCTGTTCTGGTTCGACCAGGCACTCCGCAGGCAGCCTGCCCACATCCCCACCCTGCTGGGGAAAGGATTTGCCCTCGGTAAACTGGGAAGGTATTTCGAGGAGCTTCGGATCTGTGACCGGGTCCTCGAGCTCGATCCCTCATCAGTCGATGCCTGGTTGCAGAAGGGTTTTGCCTTCGGCATGCAGGGGAGGTTCGAGGACCGGATCGCCTGCTGCGAGAAAGCACTCGAGATCGATCCGAACTCCGCCGAGGCATGGAACCTGAAGGGTCAGGCGCTGGGGAAGCTCGGGAAGTGGGATGCCGAACTGGACTGCTGCACCAATGCCACGATCCTCCGTCCCCGCTACATCGGCGCCTGGGTGAACCGGGGATATGCCCTGATGCAGCTGAAGCGATACCAGGAAGCGATCAGATCCTTCAACCACGCGCTCAGGATCTATCCGGATTATTGCACGGCGTGGATCAACAAGGGGGTCGCCCATACGCTTTCCGGAGACCATGAACGGGCGGTATCCTGCCTGGAGCGGGCCGAGAAGGTCTGCCCGCCGAATGGCCGGACCCAGTACTGGAAGGGCTTTTCCCTGAGCCGGATGGGGAAGTACAAGGAGGCCATCGAATGCCTCTCCCGGGTCATCTCCCACGATCAGCACAATGCCGACGCCTGGGTCATTCTGAGCAACTGCCATTTCATGCTGGGGAACCTGGATGAATCGGGAAGATGCTTCATGATCGCCTACGGCATCGACAAGAAGGATATCCGGGAGCTGGTCTCCCGGGGCATGTCCAACATGCGGCAGGGAAACCGCCGGGAAGCGCTGGAGTGCCTCTCGGGCGTCTTCGGAATACTCCTGCGCTGATCGGCCGCGGCCTGATCTGACCGACCAAAAAAACCTTATATAACCTTTATTTTTCCGATTGTATCGGATATTCCTGCCTGCTTCGGAATAAAGTTTTAAGAGATACCGGCACCAACAGAAGAGACGGACAGAAACTGGATGAAGCACGGCAGAACGGAGGAGCGGCACCGGAGACCAAGGCCTCCGCTGCGGATAGTTGTGCCGTACCGGTCCAGGCGTGCGGTGATAAGCACGGTACCGTTATGCGGACCACTCACTACAGCACGCTGAAATACCCTGCTCCTTTTCATTGAGCAGCCTGAACATCAGACCCTGAATAGTCCCATGACATCGCGAATCAACGCCCATACGACCTGCCCCGGCTGCCGGGAAGAGGTCTACCTCGATGAGCTGGTGAAGGGTCGCTGCCCGCTGTGCGGCAGCGACATCGGAGACTTTGACGAGCAGGAGAACGAGCTTGACGAGTTTTTCGACCGTTCCGACCTCCCCTGGCTGGTCTTCCACTACTTCCTCTTCAAGCGCTTCCTGGAGATGGGGGCAAGCCCCCTCCAGGTCATGCAGCTCGCCAACGAATACGGCGACCGGGTCATCCACGAGATCGGCCAGAAGCCTGACACCCGGTTCATGCTCGAGGTGCCCCGGACCAGGATCGATCAGATCAAGCCCAAGCGTTGCGCCGGGTGCGGGAAATTCTATATTTCGGGCGGGAAGAAGGTCGTCACCGGGGATCTCTCAACCCCGGGCTTCAGGTTTTTGTTTTTCTGCCCGGAGTGCTGAGGGGCTGGGGAACAGTTTTTTCAATTTTTCATCGATTTCTTTATTCTTCCAAAGGATTGTCCTTCTGATAGGAAGACGCTCCCGGGGCTCCGCCCCGCCGCTGAGGCGCCCCGGATGCGATAGAGCCAATTGAATGAAAATTGAGAGATTTGTCAAAACCTTGGAAAGGATCTTATCGCATCTCGGGGGTGGTTGAAGAAAGGGCAGGGCCCGCGGGTCCCGAAGGGACCGGGGGTGAAACCCCCTCCTGTCGAATAACATAATTCATTCGCCGAATGGAAAATGGAAAAATTGTAATGGATATCTCAATACGACCGTCCGACAAGTGCCCCGGTCCCTTCCCTGCCGCAGGCGGCACAGGGTCCCGTCTGCCCGGGGATGAATTCCGACCGGATCTCGGTGCCAAGCACGCTCGCATTCACGCTCTCCTCGATAAAATCGGCGCACTCCCGTTTTCCGCACCACGGGATGACCGCGACTCCCTTCTCAACGGCGGCGGAGAGCTCCTCGATGCTTGCCACGATCTGTATGTGCGTGCGGACATGCTCCTCTGCCCTCTTGGTCAGCACCGCAGAAAAACCGGCCAGGGCCGTGCATACACCATCTTCGAGCCCGGCACGGGGAATGGCGCTCTTCTCGCCCAGCCGGGTGACCACGGTCACCTGCCCGGCATCGATGTCCCTCGGACCGACCTCGAGCCGGAGGGGAACCCCCCGCATCTCCCAGTAGTAGTACTTCGCGCCGGGCCGGATCTCCCGGGAATCGACCTTCACCCGGATACCGGCGGCGCAGAGGCATTGCTCGATCTCCGCCGCTGCCGCCAGGACCTCTTCCTTCCGCTTCCCGATGGTTATCGGAACGATTGCCACCTGCACCGGCGCCACGGACGGCGGCAGAACGAGCCCCCGGTCATCTCCATGCATGCTGATGACGGCAGCGATGCACCGCTCCGAGATCCCGTAACAGGTCTGGTAGGCGAACTGCTGCTCACCGTTGATATCCTCGTAGGTGATGGAAAAGGTCTTCGAGAAGTGGTCCCCGAGGTGGTGGACGGTCCCGATCTGGAGGGTCCGCCCGTCCGGCATGATGGTATCCACGGCGATAGTGTAGTCGGCGCCCGGGAACTTGTCCCAGTCCGGCCGCTTTGAGATGATCACCGGGATTGACAGCGAATCATAGAATGCCCGGTAGAGCCGGACCGCTTCCCCGACCTGCCGCTCGGCATCCTCCCAGGTGGCATGGACCGTATGGGCCTCCTTGAAGGACGTGATCTCCCGGAGCCGGATGAGCGGGCGGGTATGCTTGGTCTCGTACCGGAACGAGTTCACGATCTGGTAGAGCTTGATCGGGAGGTCGGCATGGGACCGGACCCAGAGGTGGTACATCGGGTAGATGGCGCACTCGCTGGTCGGACGGAGCGCGAGTTTCACGTCGAGAGGTGAGGTCCCCCCGTGGGTCACCCAGTAGACCTCGTCCTCGAACCCCTTGATGTGCTCGCCTTCCTTGGCAAGCTCGGTCTCCGGGATGAGCAGGGGGAAGAGCGCCTCCTGGTGGTCGCAGTCGAGCAGTGCCCGGAGCTCGTTGTACACGTTCCGGCGCAGCGCAAACCCGAACGGGAACCAGACGTAGAGGCCTTTCACCGGGTAGCGGACGTCCATGATCTCGGCACGCCACAGCAGCTCATTGTACCATGCGCTGAAGTCCTCTTTTGCCGGAAGGGCACCCTGCTCATCGTCCATGAAAAAACCTCAAGCTACCAAACGTATGATTTCCGGCGTAATAAATGCCTCTGTGAACGCGGCGATGGCCACCAGGGGAAGCACCACCAGGAGGAAGATCCTCCCCATGCCCAGTGCCGAGAGAGCGGCATCCCCGGTCCCGTTCCACTCCCGCCAGAGTGCCAGGGCGAGCAGAAACCCGAGCGTTCCGGAGATAATGAAGGCCGGGATCTCAAAGATTCCGTGCGGGATCAGGGCGGCGGCGATGGTGAGGAGGCCCTGCTGCTGCCGGACGACCTCGATCACCGACCCGATCACTACACCGTTGGCAAGGATGATCAGCGCTGTCAGCAGCCCGAGCGAGGCACCGCCGAAGAACATGATCGTGCAGGCCTGGAGGTTGTTCAGGAAGAGCTGCACCGCCAGCACCGCCGGGGTGCTGTCCAGGATCTCGCCGAGAATGGCATCACGGAAGAGCTCGAGCATCTGCTCTCCCACGGCAGGGTTCTCGGCCGTGACCGCGACTCCTGCCGCACCCGATGCGGTGAAAATGAGGATGGTGACGAGCGCGTACCACCCGAACTCAGACATACAGCACCATCCTGACCATGTCCCGGACACCGGGGGCAAGCCCGACAGTGATCATGGCAAGGAGGATGAGGTGCCAGAGCGTCTCCGGGCTCTCCTCGCGGTAGTGCTGGAGGATCCAGATACCGGGGAAGAGGACGGCCAGCTTCAGCGGGAACATGATGAACGCCGTGCCGGTCAGCTCGATCAGGTTCGATCCCACCACGTGGACCTCCTGGTAGGGGACCGGGTGGAGATCGATCCCGTAACTCGTGGCGCTCGCATCGAGCATCTGGCCGAAGATCAGGGCGAGATAGACCGGGTCGGCGGCGTAGACCCACCGGAAGAGGTAGCGCATCGCGGCATACACGGCCAGCGTGGTGACAATGCCCATTCCCATGATGATGGAAAAGACCTTTACGGAGACGATTCCGTTCTGCAGCCCGAACCAGGCAAGGAGGCCGCTGATCCCGATACAGGCCGCCACCCCGGTGCCGGCGTAGAGCGGAATATATTCCTTCACCATGCCCGATTTCTGCAGCTGGGCGCTGACGATCAGGGCACAGACGGTGAAAAAGAAAAGGACAAAGTAGATCAGGGGGGTGATCAGCAGGTACTGCCATCCGGACGTGATCATCCCGGTGTCCTGCACCACCCGGAGCAGCCCACCGAGCACCACGAAGGGGAGGGTCGCTATCACGAACCTCCCGTCGACCCGGACGATCTTCGATGCGTTCAGCCACCGGTAAATAATATATATCGCCGCAATCAGAACCAGAGCGTAGGTAAGGGTATCGACAATATTGTACGGCTGACCATACCTGATAGGATCAATGTAATATTTGTAGATGAATTCCCTAATCATTCCTGATCCTAATGAGCGCAGACGGTATTAAAGTACTCAAACAGAAGGGCTCGGAGCGGTCCCGGTGGATGCAGCTCCCCCGTGACGTGGTGATCGGGCACGGGGCTCTCACCCATATTTCGGCGGTCTGCTCTGACCTGCGGCTCGGCCGGTCTGCGCTCGTGGTGACCGGTACCCATACCCGGACTCTCGCCGGGGACCAGGTCATCTCCCTGCTCTCCGAAGAGTACGACGTCCGTTCCTTTGTCGCCGAGAGCATCAGCATGCAGGTGATCCGGGAAGCCGAAGAGGCGGCGCGGGATGTCGATTTCCTGGTAGGCGTGGGAGGCGGGCGGGTCATCGACACCGCGAAGATCGCCTCCTACAACCTCGATCGCCAGTTCATCAGCGTCCCGACGGCAGCTTCCCATGACGGCATCGCATCCGCCCGTGCGTCGGTTCCCATGGAGGAGGGAAGCGCATCTCTCGAGGCCCACCCCCCGATTGCCATTATCGCCGATACCGGGATCATCGCCCGGGCACCTCCCCGGCTTCTCGCCGCAGGCTGTGCCGATATCATGTCCAATTATACCGCCTGCCTCGACTGGGAACTCGCTCACCGTCTCCGGGGTGAACCGGTATCCGAGTATGCGATTGCGCTCTCCCGGATGACCGCCGAGCTCCTGATGAAGAACGCCCGGACCATCAAGCCCTCCCAGGAGGAGAGCGCCTGGTTCGTGACCAAGGCCCTGGTCTCGTCCGGGGTTGCCATGAGCATCGCCGGCTCATCCCGCCCGGGATCCGGGGGGGAACACAAGTTCGGGCATGCACTGGAGCGGCTGGCCCCCGGAAAAGCGCTGCACGGCGAGGCCTGCGGTATCGGGACGATCGTCACCATGTACCTCCACGGGGGAGACTGGCGGGAGATCCGGGAGGCACTCCGGCAGATCGGCGCCCCGGTCACGCCCGCGGAAGTGGGGATCCCGGACACGACTGCGGCCGACGCGCTGCTGCTCGCGAAGGAGATCCGGCCGGAGCGGTTCACGATCCTGGACATGGGACTCTCGCGGGAGTCCGCCGAACACCTGATCCGTATGCTGTACGAGGAATGAGCTATGACCGAGACAAAATCGAAAGTGACGCTGATCGGAAGGGAGCTTGCCAAGAACGGGCTCGAGTTCGTTTACGAGGGAACCATCGGGGACTGCGGATCCTGCAAACTGAGCAAGGCCTGCAATAACCTGAAGAAGGGGCGCAGGTACCGTATCGTCGGTGTCCGCAAGACCGAGCACAGCTGCCCGGTTCACCTGAACGGAGCTCTCTCCGTCGAGGTTATCGAGTCGCCGATCCCGGTGCTCATCAGTGCCGATATGGCCATCAGGAATACACGGATCCAGTTCGAGTTCTCCTGTTCCCGGGAGGGCTGTCCCAACTACGACCTCTGCCGTCCCGAGGGGCTGAACGATGGAGAGAAGTATGTCGTGCTGGATGTTATCGGGAACGCCCCGGATGTCTGTGAGAAAGGCCGCAGCCTGCAGCTTGTCGAACTGATGCCCGTCCAGTAATTCATTCGTCTCTCGGGAGGAGACTCCCTCAGCCAAGAATTCCGTGAGTGGTTCATACCCCGGAGCAGATGCTCAGGACCCGGTCCGCGTCACTCCCATGACGCCGCCCAGAGACGCCAGGCGGTCGTGGTGACCAGGGGAAGATCGCGGAGTGCTGCCAGCCATCGCGGAGGGACCGCGGCGATCCCGAATGCGGCACCGGCCAGCGCCCCGGTAAGGGCACCGACGGTATCTGCATCCCCGCCGAGGTTGACCGCCGAGACCAGCATCTCCTCGAAGTTCCTGCCGTTCATGAAGACGGCCAGGGCTGTATGGGTGGCAAGGAGTGCATCGAGACCCGGAACCGGTTCGTATCCCCGGAAATCCCCGAGCATGGCGGCGACCTCCCCGTTCCTGCACCGTGAGAGAGCCCTGCCGTACGCCCGTTCCCGGGAGGCCCCCCGGCAGAGGTCACTGACCATCCGGTTCAGGAACGCCGAGCAGGCGCCGGCAACCGGGTCATAGTGGGTGAGGCGGGAGCATGCCTCGCTGCAGGCCTCGACCAGCGGCCCCGCGTAGTAGATCCCGATCGGCGGGCCCCGCATCACGCTGCCGTTGCTCCGGGATGACCCGCCCAGCCGGTGAGCGATCCGGACCGCGGCCCCGGGATCCACGCCACCAAGAACCAGTTCAAAGACCCTGCCGGAGGTGGGGCCGTATACGGAAGGATCGCGTTCGTACCCGGCGAGCAGCCGTTGCATGACGTCGGAGGGAGAGTATCCGTGGCAGACGGCGAGAGATTCGGCGATTGCCAGGGCCTGGGCGGTATCATCGGTAAAAATACCCGCTTTACGGTTCCATTTCCATGAATACTCCATTTCTGTGACTTTTCGTACCGGAGGGGGAAGGCCCTCAAGGGGCGCACCCAAAGCATCTCCAATTGCAAGTCCTGTGAGCGCCCCTGTTGCGTGCGAAAAGCTGGATATAAAGATCACCCAAAATGAATATCTTGTCTCTCTGAAAAAAAGATGACGTGAAGAAAGGTGATAGCGTGCAAAAAGAAGAGCTCCTCCATCTCCACATGCTGATGATTCACATCAAGAAATACTCGGAAAACATCACCAATCAAGAAATCCCCACGAAACGGTATGATTCTCTGGAAATTTCACCGGTACACATCCATAAGAACAAAAAATGTCACAAGGAAGCTATTCTCGCCCTCGGTGATGAAATCGTCACCCACCTTCATTCCCGGAACCATCTGATGAATGTCGATATGGTCCCGGAGAAGGCATTCGTCGAACAATAACTCTTGTATGGCAGGTCCGGACGTTCACCGGGAGATCATTCATCTCCTCCTTTCCCGGAACACCCCCCCTTCCGGCGTCACCCGGATCAAGGTGGAGGTCTGTAAAAAGTACGGTCTTCCCTCCATTCCACGGAACTCCGACCTGCTTGCTGCCGCCCTGCCGGACGAACGTGAACGCCTCCGGGAGATTCTCCTCGTCAAACCCACCCGGACCCTGTCGGGAGTCGCACCGGTCGCCGTCATGACATCCCCCTTTCCCTGCCCCCACGGGAAATGCCTGCCCTGCCCCGGCGGTCCCGGGCACCCGTTCCGGTCCCCCCAGTCATACACCGGCGAGGAGCCTGCGGCGCTCCGGGCACGGCTGCACGAGTATGATCCGTACCGGCAGGTCAGGGCACGGCTGGAGCAGTTTGAACAGCTGGGCCACCACGTTGACAAGGTGGAGCTGATCGTCATGGGCGGAACCATGACCGCACGTCCCGCTGAGTACCAGGAATGGTTCGTTTCCTCCTGCGTGAGAGCGATGAACGAGTACCGGGGGCATCCTGCCCCGGAGGGTGCCGATAGTGCCGCCCTGTTCCGCCAGAACGAGTATGCACCGGTACGGTGCGTGGCAATCACCTTCGAGACCCGGCCCGACTGGTGCGGGACCAGCGAGATCACCCGCATGCTCTCCCTCGGGGTCACCAAGGTGGAGCTCGGGGTCCAGCACCTCGACGATGCCATCCTTGCCTTCAACCGCCGGGGGTGCACCACCGGGGACACCATAACCGCCAACCGGCTCCTGCGGGATGCGGGGCTGAAGGTCGGATTCCATATCATGCCCAACCTGCCGGGGAGCACCCCGGATCGGGATCGCTGGCTCTTTGAGGAGCTCTTCAGGAACCCTGCCTACCGCCCCGATTTCCTCAAGATCTATCCGACCCTGGTGACGCCGGGATCCGAGATCGAGCAGCTCTGGAAGGATGAACAGTATGCCCCGTATGATGAAGAGACCCTGATCGATCTCATTGCCTATGGTAAATCGCTCCTCCCGGACTACGTCCGCCTCCAGCGCATCCAGCGGGACATTCCGGCCAGGCTGATTGTCGCCGGCTCCCGGCACAGCAACTTCCGACAGCTCTGTCAGCAGCGGCTGTCGTCATTGGGGCAGCGGTGCCGCTGCATCCGGTGCCGCGAAGCAGGCAGGTTTCCGCCCGGCGGAGTGTACGAGCTTCGCGAGGAAGGCTACGAATGCGCCGGGGGAAGAGAGCACTTCATCTCGGCGGTGTCCGGGGATTCCCTCATCGGGTTTGCCCGCCTCCGTACCGGGGGGCTCCGGTGGCGTGAGGAGATCCGGGAAGCGGCCCTCCTCCGTGAACTCCATGTCTATGGCAGCATCGTTCCTCTCGGCATGGCACCGCAGCCCGACCAGCGGCAGCACCGGAAGACCGGGAAACAGCTGCTCGGGCTCGCAGAAGAGATCGCTGCGGGAACGGGATACCGCGAGGTGGCGGTCATGAGCGGCATCGGGGTCAGGCCATACTATCGCAGGCAGGGCTATGAACGCAGGGGTCCCTATATGATCAAGGATCTGGGATGAAGCCGGCGACCCTCGAATTCGTGAAGCAGCGGTTTTCAGACTACTACCGGACCGGTACGCTTACCGCTCCCCCCTCGGTGGGTCAGCGGGAATGGGCTTTTGTCTTCTTTGATCCCGAATACCCGGAGATCCGGATGCGGCGGCACATCGGGTTTCCCGGGAACGATGAGTTGATGGAGTATATCCGGAACATGGCCCCGGCGCACCTCTACTACTCGGCCGCCTACTACAGCATGCCCCATGCCCCGACCATGGCGGAGAAGGAGTGGCTCGGTGCAGACCTCATTTTCGATCTCGATGCCGACCATATCGTCAGGGGTCCCTACGACATGATGCTCTCCCGGGTGAAAGAGGAGACCGTCAAGCTGATCGCCATGCTCACCGAAGAACTCGGGTTTGCGGAACGTGAGATCGAGCTCGTCTTCTCGGGAGGCCGCGGGTACCATATCCACATCAGGGAGATTGCGGTGCGGGGATGGGGAAGTGCCGAGCGCCGGGAGCTGATCGATTACCTCTGCGGTATCGGGATCGATCCCGGGATCATGCTCTCCCACCCATCACCTTCGCCCCGCGGATGGCATCAGCGATATATAGCTGCACTGACCGAGTACCTGCTGTGGCTGGAGAGGATGGAGCAGAAAGACGCCGTCGCCGAGCTCTCGGCGCTCGATGGGGTGGGAAAGGTGACCGCTGAGGAATTCCAGAAGCGGACCGGTGATCTCCGGGCAGCCCTCGCGGCAAGTCCCCCGGGTGTCAACCTGAAGGATGCAACGGTCGGAAAAGTGATCCGGGCAGTAGCCGATCAGAAGGATGGAAAATTCATCTCCCTGCTCCGGGAAAAAGCTGCACTCGCCGATGAACCGGTAACGACGGATATCAAGAGGCTCATCCGGATGCCGACCTCCCTGCACGGAGGAAGCGGGTTCCGGGTCACCCCCCTTTCCATCCGGGAGCTCTCCTCCTTCGATCCGCTGACCGACGCGGTGGTGTTCGGCACCCGGGATGTCCGCATCGATTCCCAGCGGGAGCTCTCCATGCCCCTCATGGGCAACGATTACCGGATCGGGAAAGGTGAATCGGTTGTTCCCGAAGCCCTCGCCGTCTTCCTCTGCTGCAGGGGTCTTGCCGAGATCGCCGGGAGGACCTGATATGCACCTCGATGAGCTCCGGAGCATCCTCCTCTCGGAACGCGAGACCGGCCGCCTCCTCTCCATTCCCAAGGATCTCTTCTATTCGTCCGGGAAGAACCTCGAATCGCTCCTCGAGGAGGTGTATGCCAGCGAGGATCCCTTCTCCGACAGGGCACGGATCCTGATCGAACGGGTGAGCAGTATCCGGGAGACGCTCCATGACCTCTTCATGCTCCGGTCCGAGAAGATCCTCGCCCTCGCCCGCACCCAGGAGGAGGGGCAGTACGTTGACCGCGATGAACTGAAGCGGATGCTTCCCGAGGAGCGGGAGATGTTTGACGCCGTGACCCTGGCGATTTCCCATTCCCGGTGCCGGCTCATCCCGGTCCCGGCCACCGGAGCCGGGGTGAGCCGTGCCGAAGCCGCCGTTGAAGCCGAACGGTGCGCAGATGTGCTGGAAGCCCAGCCGGCCGGTCCGGACTACGTGCTCTCCCGGGTTCTTTCCGACATGGAACCGTTCATGGGTGTCGACGGCCGGATCTACCAGCTCTGCCGGGAGGATATCGTGACCCTTCCCCTTCGGAATGCCGAAGTCCTGTGTGAACGCAATATACTCCTGAAAATTAATTAATCGGAAATTGGAAATAAAATTTTAATTCGTGTGGATGAAGAATCCGTTTGCTCATTGGATACGTCGATAAGCACATGGTTTTGCCCGGTTAACATGCCCTGGAGATCGTGATTAACCTTATCCAAGAGAATGGTGTGCAGGCAGGAACGCCCACGGGATCAATTAAACCGTATCAAGGCCGGTCCGCGGTTAACGGGATCGACCCGGATTTGGTAAAATATGGGAATAATTAAAAGAACCGGGAGTTTCCTCCTGGCTTTTTTGTCTTACCTGACCATGCCGGACTCATAGTGCATGAGCTTGTCGAAGAGGGTGATGGCACCGTCAGCGGTGGTCTCTTCGGTATACTCGATGCGCTCATTAGGGAATATCTCGTCAGCCATGGCTTCCTGGATCAGGACATCAATGAACGCAGAAGCCATACCGACTGACGGAACATCAGTAACGAGCTCAGTTACCCGGAGATCGTGGTTCATCTCGACCGGGTGGTCGGCAGAGAGCTTCACGAACCGGTCGGTCGTGGCGGTCCGGACGTTGGCTACGGTCATATCAATGGTGCTCCCGGCTTCTGCCCTGTTGCAGAATATCGGGTGGAAGATCTGGGTGCTACTGGCGAATGGGCAGATGAAAAACGCATCAGTAACTCCTATCTCTGCGGCACCGTCAACCATGATGGTGTCGCTGGAGACGACGGAAGCACCGTCAATGCCGACAAACGCGATCTGCTTGGTTGCCTCGATGTTCCACTGGCCGCTGATCTGGCCTGAGGTCTCGACATCAAGTTCCTTGTCGTACAGCATCAGGCCGACGCCATGCGTCTGGGAGTCCTCGGTATAGGTTGATTCGTAGATACTTCCTTCAAGAACAGGAACTCCTGGCAGACCCTGCGGATCGTCGGTAATCCGCCAGGAGAGATCCGTTGCAGACGCAAAATTACCCACTGTGTTGACAGACGTGGACGTGACGATACCCTGTGTCTCGGGAACCGGATAAATACCGAGATCGGCGGTCGCGAGCCCGATGAGAAGCACCAGGGCTGTTACAAGGAGTGCGAATTTCTTCATTAAAATTTCACCAGCATTTCATGCTGATAGTTTCAATCGGAAGGAGAGCCAAAATTGTTTTTTATGGATAATTTTCATCGTTTGGATTATTCCAAACCGGAAGAGTTCATGAAATAATCAATAAATGGGGCCTATCGATACAGTCGATGCTGACATTTCCGGGACCATATAACTGCCGGCCGGAAAAACAGGCAACCTTTTCCTTGATCACCGTATCACCAATCACCCGCAATTGTGGTCTGAAATCCCAAAAAGGGCCGGAAATGGTCCGTGTCGCTCCTGATTGATATGCCATCGGTTTGGAGACGAGCCTGCCCAAGCTCCCCGGGCACAAGAGAACCCGGAGAATTTATATTGAGGGACGATCCCCTTACGATTCTTTTTATAGCCAGAGATGAAACAGGATCACTGCTTTTTCAGTCGCTGTGAAAAAGAATTCCCGGAGAGAATTAAGCGATTGTTGGCAATCCCACAATCTTAAATATCAACCCGGGCAAATAATACTGATATTCGATACCGGGTAACCCGAGGTAAATATCATGAAAATGCCAGTGAAATTCAAAACCTACTGCCCGTTCTGCAGGAATCACCAGACCCATGAGGTGGAGAAGGTGAAGAAGAGCAAGACCACCGGTCTCCACTGGATCGACCGCCAGAAGGCGCGGAGGAGCACGGTCGGGAACATGGGCAAGTTCTCCAAGGTCCCCGGAGGGGACAAGCCCACCAAGAAGATCAACGTCCGGTACCGCTGCAAGGTCTGCGGCAAAGCCCACCTGCGGAAGGGTTTCCGGACCGGAAAATTCGAACTGAAGGAGTGATCCCGTGGTACAACAGTCACGAAAGAACCGGAGCAGGTTTGTCAAGGTGAAATGCCCGGACTGCGAGAACGAGCAGATCGTATTCGAGAAGGCGAGCACCGTGGTGGACTGCGTGGTCTGCGGCAAGGTTCTTGCCGAACCGGCGGGCGGAAAGGCACAGATTAAAGCAGATATCCTGGAAACCTACGAGTGAGTTACCCGCATGAGTGAGCGATCATGGCCTTCGGCCGGAGAACTGGTGGTCTGCACGGTCAGGAACATCAAGGACTTCGCAGCGTTTGTTTCCCTCGACGAATATGAAGGGCTCGAAGGCCTGATCCCCATCTCGGAGATTGCCACGGGATGGATCAAGTATATCCGCGACCATATCCGCGAGGGGCAGAAGGTGGTCTGCAAGGTGCTCCACGTCGACAGGAACCGTGGGCACATTGATCTCTCCCTGAAAGACGTCAACGACCACCAGCGTCGGGAGAAGATCCGCGAGTGGAAGAACGAGTCGAAGGCAGCCAAGTGGATCGGGTTTGCAGCGGAGGCCTCCGGAGAAAAGCCCGAGGTGATCAAAGCCGCCCTCTACAAGAAATACGGTGACCTCTACTCGGTCTTCGAAGAACTCGTTTCGGGCGGCGAAGAATCCCTCAGGAAGACCGGTCTCTCCGGAAAAGTCGTCGATGCACTCGCCTCCGTTGCCCGGGAGAACGTCAAGGTTCCCCGGGTTACGGTTGCGGGAAACCTGATCCTCACCTCGACCAAGCCTGACGGGGTGAACATCATCCGGCGGGCCCTCCGGAGTGCCGAACCGAAGATCGCGGACACGGAGATCGAGCTCACCTACCTGGGAGCCCCGACCTACCGGATCAAGGTCACCGCCCCGGACTACAAGAAGGCCGAGAAGGCCATCGAAAAGGCGGCGAGTGCGGCTATCGGCGTGGTTGAGCGTGCCGGCGGCGAGGGCAGGTTTGTCAAGAAACCCAAGTCCGGAAAGAGTGCATGACCGCCCGAATCAGGCGCTGCCCCCTCGATTTTACCTACACGCTCCGGGATACCTGTCCGGTCTGCGGGAATGCAACAGCATCTCCCCACCCTGCACGGTTCTCTCCTGAAGACCGGTACGGCCGGTACCGGAGGATTGCACGGACATGGATGACATAACCATCCGGTTCATCGACAGGACCCCGGAAGACGGAATCCAGGCGCCGATCCTGATCGAAGGGCTCCCGGGGATCGGTCATGTCGGCAAGCTGGTTGCCGAACACCTCATCCGGGAGCTCGGGGCCGGGAAGGTGGCAGAGATCGAGTCCATCTTCTTCCCGCCCCAGGTCATCATCGACGAACAGGGTACGGTCAGGCTGGCCAACAACGAGATCTACTTCTATGAGGGTGAGGATCACCGGTTCCTCTTCCTTGTCGGGGACTACCAGGCGACATCAGCCGAAGGCCACTACCTCCTCGCCGACGCTTACCTGGACGTCGCTGAAGCCTGCGGTGTGCAGAGAGTCTACACGCTGGGCGGCTACGGAGTCGGCCACCTGGTGGAAGAGCCCCGGGTCCTTGGTGCGGTGAACCATCCTGATCTCAAGGATGCGGTCGAGGCTGCAGGTGCGATTGTCAGCCGTGATGAACCGGGCGGGGGAATCGTCGGGGCTGCAGGTCTCCTCCTCGGCCTCGGCCTCTCCCGGGGCATGGAGGGTATCTGCCTCATGGGCGAGACCTCCGGCTACCTCGTGGATCCGCGGAGCGCTGCCAGCCTGCTCCGGGTTCTGTCCGGCCTCCTGGGAATCGAGATCGACCCGACCCTGCTCGAGCAGCGTGCAGAAGAGATGGAGTTCATGCTCCAGAAGCTCATTGACGGGGACCGGATCTCACAGGACGACGAGCTCCGGTATTTCGTGTGAGCATGCAGCTCTTCTGCGACCTGCACATACATTCCTGTTTTTCCATCGCCTCCTCCCGGAATATGCTCCCCGATATCCTCATTGCCTCCTGCACGAGGAAAGGAATCGGGATCCTGGGGAGCGGTGATGCCCTCCATGACGGGTGGCGGAAACTCTGGCAGGAACGTCTCCGCGGTGATACAGAGGTGCTCGTGGTTCCCACTACCGAGGTAGAGGACAGGAACCGTGTCCACCATCTCATCATCCTCGATTCCTTCGACCGCTGCCGCGATCTGCAGACCCTGCTTGCACCGCATGCAACGAACCTGCACCGGACCGGCCGGCCGCATGTCAGGCTCTCGGGAGAAGAGATTGCCCGGTCCGTGCATGCCGTTGAAGGATTGATCGGCCCCGCCCATGCATTCACCCCCTGGACATCCCTCTATGCGTCATTCGATTCGCCGGAGGCCTGTTACGGAGTGGAACCGATCGATTTCCTGGAGCTGGGCCTCTCCGCGGACAGCAGCTATGGTGCAGCAATCCCGGAACTGGCCGGCATCCCGTTCCTTTCCAATTCGGACGCTCACAGCCCTGATCCGATCCGCCTCGGCCGGGAGTTTACCGGCATCTCGGTGAGCGAGGAGACTCCGGGCGGCGTGATTGACGCCATCCGTGAAGGAGCAATCTTCCTGAATGCCGGTTTCTTTCCCGAGGAAGGAAAGTACAACCGGACCGCCTGTTCCCGCTGCTTCCGTCAGTTCAGCCATGCCGAAGCGGAAGCCGCACGGTGGAAGTGCCCGGATGACGGCGGGAGAATAACGAGAGGGGTCGCCGACCGGGCAGCCGCGCTCTCGACCGGGCATCCCACCCGACGCCCGCCCTACCTCCACATCATCCCCCTCGGGGAGATTATCCGGCATGTCCTGGATACATCATCACCGTCAACGAAATCCTGCCTGATGGTGTACGACCGGTTCATTCAAACGTTCGGGGACGAGATCCGGGTCCTGACCCGGATCCCGGTCCCTGATCTGGCCCGGGTGGACGAGGGCGTCGCGCGGGCCATCGACGCCTTCCGGTCAGCGAGGGTGCACCTGGTTCCGGGCGGAGGCGGCAGATACGGGTCCTTTTCCTTCTTTTAGCCGGAAAATAAACCCATTTTGGCACTCTTTTTCTGAAAAACGTTGAATTTGTCAGGTTACCCGAAGAAAGGATTATGGGTGCTCCCTGCCTATAGCATAAGGATGCTGAAGATTCACCGTGATATCTGCGGGTACTGCGGATGCTGCGTCTCGGTCTGTCCCGAGGGTGCGCTCGAGCTGATCGACGCGTACCTTGAAGCCGATGAGACCTGCACCTCCTGCGGTATCTGCGCCAAGGTCTGCCCGCTCGGGGCCCTGGAGGTGACGAAATGAAGGAGTCGTATGACCTCCTCGTCATCGGAGGCGGACCAGGGGGGGCGCTGGCCGCGAGGACTGCGGCGACGGCAGGGTACTCCGTACTGCTGATCGAGAAACGCCCTGCAATCGGGGCTCCTGTCAGGTGCGCCGAGGGTATCGGGAAAGAAGCGCTTGCAGAGTTCATCAAGCCGGATGAACGCTGGATATCTGCCGAGGTGACCGGCGCCGAACTGGTCGCCCCCGACGGCGTCTCCATGAAGCTTGCATCCGAGATGGCCGGAAGCAAAGTCGGCTACATCCTCGATCGGAAGTTCTTTGACCGGGAACTGGTCTGGCAGGCAGCGGAGGCCGGAGCAGACGTCATGGTGAAAACCCGTGCCTCGGCCCCGATCATCACCGGCGGGGCCGTAAAAGGTGCTGTCATCGAGTACTGCGGAACACGGAAGAAGATCCATGCCGATCTCACTATCGCTGCTGACGGCGTGGAATCAAAGTTCGCCCGGTGGTGCGGGATTGATACCACGGTACCGGTCCGGGAGATCATGAGTTCGGCCCAGTACCTTATGACCGATATCGACATCGACCCCAACACTACCGTCTTTTATCTCGGCAACAAGGTCGCTCCGGAAGGCTACCTCTGGATCTTCCCCAAGGGGGAGCGGTCCGCCAACGTGGGGATCGGGATTTCCGGCAAGAAGAGCGGGCCGGGGAACCGGGCAAAAGATTACCTCGACCGGTTTGTCGCAGATACGTTCCCTTCCGGCAAGACCATCGAGTGCATCGTTGGCGGGGTCCCGGTCTGCCGTCCCCTGGAATCGACCGTCATGGACGGCCTGATGGTTGTCGGTGATGCGGCCCGGGTCGTGGATCCCATGACCGGCGGGGGTATCTACAATGCCATGTTCACCGGCCGCCTTGCCGCCCAGGTCGGAGCAGCCGCCATGACGGACGGAGGCTGCACCAGGGAGGCACTCATGCCCTATGAAGAGAGATGGCGCAAATCCCCCATGGGGAAAACCATCGAACGGAACTGGCATATCAAGGAGAAGTTCATCACGCTCTCGGACGCCAAGCTGAATGCCATCATTCACTCCGCGAAAGCCATCGATTTGAAGGACTTCTCGACCATATCGCTCCTAAAAGAGATTATCAAGCGAAATCCCCTCCTCCTCGCCGACCTTGCCGGCCTGATGGCGTCAATCGGGTGATTTGCGCAGCTGGCGGTTCAGGAGCTCGAGGGTCTCGCTCTCCGCCTCTTTTTTGGTAAACACGGTGATGGTATCGCCGGGCCGGATTTTGACCGCACCTCCGGGGATGATCAGTTCTCCGCCAAGCCGCCTGATGGCGATGAAGACGAAGTCCTTGACCTTGAGTTCCCGGATCTCGTGGTCCACGATCGGGGCTCCCTTCTCGGCAACCACTTCGAAGATGGTGCCGCCGGGAATGGATGCGAGCTGCTGGAGCATCGGGTTCTTGGCCCAGTAGTAGAGACGGGATGCCACCAGTTCATCGGGATTCTCGCTGATCTTCACCCCGACCTCCTTGAAGAGATCCGAGTGCTCGGTCTGGTTGACGATCGAGACCACGTTTGGGACCTTGTACCGTTTCGCAAGCCAGCAGGTCATCAGGTTGACCGAGTCGTCGCTGGTGGTTGCAACCAGGGCATCGGCACGGTCGATTCCCGCATCCTCGAGGATTGCCTTGTCGGTCGAATTGCCGGTGATGGCCAGGACATCGTAATGCTCGAGCATATCGCTGCAGCGCTGCTCATTACGGTCGATGATCACCACGTTGTCGCCATGCTCGACCGACTGCGCTGTCAGGCTCCTCCCGATCCCGCCGAGCCCGACAATGATAATGTACATAGTTCTGGGTTTCCATCATTGGCATTGAAATAATTTGTGCATCGTACCTGTGATCGGATGTTCTGCGGGGTGGACGAAGCGGGAAAGGGCGCCGTGCTCGGCCCCCTGGTGGTGGCAGCGGTCGCCTGCCGCACGCCCCGTGATCTTTCCGGTATCCCCGTGAAGGATTCAAAAGCCCTCCGGCCGGCGGAACGAACCCGCCTCTCCGACCTCATCACCGGCAGCCTTCCCACCGCGGTGCTGGTGATCGATGCCGCCGATATCGATATTCTCCGCCGGTGCGGGAGCATGAACCTGCTCATGGCCCGGGCCCATGCCCGGGTGATCGCGGAGCTTCGGCCGCACCGGGCCTATGTCGATGCCTGCGATGTCATCGCCTCCCGCTACGGGCGGACGGTCGCCGCCTGCCTTGATTTTTCCTGCCGGATCACGGCCGAGCACCATGCCGATGAGAACCGTCCGGTTGTCTCGGCGGCAAGCATCGTCGCCAAGGTCGCCCGGGACCGGATTATCGGTGATCTCTCATCGTCATTCGGCGAGATCGGCAGCGGCTATCCCTCGGACGCGAGGACCATCGCCTTTCTTGAGAACTACATCCGCGAACACGGCAAACCCCCATCCTGCGCCCGGGCCTCGTGGGAAACGACCCGGACCCTCATCTGTCGTGCCGAACAATCCGATCTCTCGCGCTTTTCGCTCTTCTGAAAAAACCGATCCCATGGAGGGTTCCATGGCGGCCATCCCTGACTCCACCCCGCCGGGCCAGGATAGCAAATCCTGCACCAGGTTACTGACGGTCCAAACGGTTTTTTTCTTCCGGTCGTATTGGGATGGTCCCGCGCCTGCTTCATCCCGTTTCCCCCGTCCAAACCGTTATCTGCCATTCTTCCCCATATCTGAAGAATGGACTGGCTCCTGGTGCTGCTGCTCCTCATCGCGATCTACGCCAGTATAGCGGCAGTGATCAGGATACGGGGAATCTTCTCCGACCATATCGTCTTCTACGGCCCGATCATGGCCATCAAGAGCATGAAAGTCGGCTTCTTCGACCGGTTCGCACGATTCTCCTCCTTCTTCCGCCTCTACGGGAGCTTCGGGGTGGTGATGGTGGTCATCATCTCGGTAGGGATGACCGTGCTCCTCTTCCTCTCCCTCCAGTATACCTTCGCCGTCCGGCCGCCGCCGACCGGCATCTACGCCCCCCAGAACATCCTCCTGATCCCGGGAATCAACGAGTATATTCCCTCAACCATCGCCGTCTGGCTGGCATTCGTGATCACCATCGCCATCCATGAATTCGGCCACGGCATCCTCTCCCGAGTCGAGAACATCGCGGTAAAGAGCGTCGGGGCCCTCCTCCTGGTAGTCCCCATCGGGTTCTTCGTCGAACCGGATGAAGAAGACCTCAACCGGACCCGGGGAATGCGCAAGATCCGGATGTTCGGGGCCGGGATCACCAACAACATCGTGATCGGAGGAATCTGCTTCCTGGTGATGATCCTGCTCATGGGCCTGGTCGTGCCGGTGACCGGACCGGTGATCGGGGGTGTCTACCAGAACTTCTCCGCCGAACAGGCAGGCGTGCCCGCCTACTCGGTCATCCAGGCGGTGAACGGAACACCCGTCCAGACCCCCGCCGAAGTATCGGCACTCATGAACGCCACCCGGCCCGGTGACACCCTCACGCTCAACGTGCTCCACGATGGTGTGCCTGCAACCTATACGCTGACGCTCACGACATGGCCCGACGGGCTGCCCGGCCGCGAATCAGGATTCATGGGCATCTCGTACTACGACGGGCAGCTGATCCTCGATACCATCGGCGACAGCATCTCCCCCGTCGGGTTCCTCCGGTTCCTGACCGTTCCTTTCGATATCACCGGCTTCGGGAATCCGCTCCGGATCCTCGCCCTTGAGACCCCTGCCCAGCAGTTCTATATCGTGCCCTTTGCCGGCTTCTGGGGGATCATCCATTTCCTCTTCTGGTGCGGGTGGATCAATATCAGCGTCGGAATCTTCAATGCCATCCCCATGGTCCCCCTTGACGGGGGCTACATTCTGAAAGAAGGGGTCGAACGGGCCTTTGAGCGGCGGGGATGGCTCCGGTTCGCACCGGTGGTAACCTCGGCGGTCTCGACCCTCATGGTGGTCATCCTCCTCTCCCTGATCATGCTGCCCTACCTCTTTTCCATTACGACGATGTAAGGGTACGGATCCGGTTTGAGAAAAAGGACTATCTGATATACCAGCCTATCTTTCTCTACCAGCCTTCAAGAGGAACAAGGGGCCTTTCCCGTGAAGCTCACGTCATGCATCAAGTCATACTCCGCCGATACCCAGCGTGCGGTTCCTCCGGAAGCGACCCTCGCCCGGATCGAGAAGCTCCTGCCGGTCGCCGGCATCACGCGGGTCGCAGACATCACCAGCCTTGACCGTATCGGGATCCCGGTCTTTTCCAGCATCCGTCCCCTGGCCGGGAAGGGAGCCGTCTCGGTCTATAACGGGAAGGGGGCAACGCCTGCCGAGGCAAAAGTCTCGGCGATGATGGAAGGGATCGAACGGTTCTCCGCCGAAGTGCAGGGGCAGGTACTCCGGGTTGAACGGTTCTCACGTATCGCTGCGGAAGAGACCGCGCTTGACCCGGCCGACCTCATCCTGCCGGCGGGAGCCGATCCCGACAGCCCGATCCCCTGGACCGCCGGCTACGATCTGATGAATAACGAGGAGATTGCTGTCCCCGCATCGGCCGTCTTCCATCCGCTCCCGATCGAGTACTTCCAGCTCTTCCGGACTTCGACCAATGGACTTGCTTCGGGAAACACCCGCGAAGAAGCGGTGTTCCATGCCCTCATGGAGGTCATAGAACGGGATGCATGGTCCCTGGTGGAAGCATCCCGCGACACCGGTCCGGTCGTGCAGCACGTCACCGATACCCTCGCCGTCGATCTGCTCGGGAAATTCCGGGGCGCGGGCGTGGATGTCACGATCAGGGATATCACGAGCGATATCGGGATTCCCACCGTCGCGGCGGTCTCAGACGATACGCTGCTGAAGGACCCGACCCTGCTGACCATGGGAATGGGAACCCATTCGAGCGCCCGGATTGCCCTTCTCCGGGCCCTGACCGAAGTCGCCCAGAGCCGCCTGACCCAGATCCATGGTGCCCGTGAAGACACCCCGGTCGCCGATATCCGGAAACGGATGGGGTACGAACGGACGAAGCGGATGAACCGGTACTGGTATGAGACGGAAACAATCCGCGAGTTCTCAGCCATCCCCTCGTATGACAGCAGCGATTTTCTCGATGATATCGGGATGGCTCTCCGGAGACTCACCGATGCGGGCCTGGACCGGGTGATCGTGGTTGACCTGACCCGGGAAGCCCTCGGGGTTCCCGTGGTCAGGGTCATCGTCCCCGGCCTCGAGATGTATGCCATGGATCAGGAGCGGGCGGGGAGGCGGTGCCATGCAGCACGAAATCGTCGTGTTTCTCGGGCCAAGCCTTGATCGGGAAGAGGCGGCCCGGATCCTCGCGGCCACGTACCTCCCGCCAGCACGGCGGGGGGATATCCCGGGTGCGGTCGGGGCCGGCGCCCGTATCATCACCCTCATCGACGGCGTCTTCTTCCAGGAGAGCTCTGTGGGCCACCGCGAGATCCTGGACGCCCTCCGGTCCGGCGTCCGGGTGATTGGTGCCTCCAGCATGGGGGCCCTTCGTGCCGCAGAGCTCGATTCCCTCGGCATGGAGGGGGTGGGGGAGATCTACCGGTTGTACCGGAACGGCGTGCTCGTCTCGGACGACGAAGTCGCCCTGGTCTATGATCCCGAGAGCTATACGCCCCTTTCAGAACCCCTGATCAACATCCGCTGCACCCTGCGAAAGGCCGTGGAATCCGGGATACTGCAGAAGGAGACCGCAGATATCGTGAGATCGATCGCCATTTCCTGCTATTTCCCGGACCGGACCTGGGATACCCTGGTCGAGTCTGCCCGATCGCTGATACCGGGCCGGGACCTCGAACGGCTGGAGGCCTTTGTCCGGGAGCATGCCGTGGATCAGAAGAAGGAAGATGCTGTCCTGGCTCTCCGCAGGACCCGGGAGCTTGCAGAAGAACTGGGATTGTGATCGAACCGGGGGTGCCGTTCCCGGTTCCGGGATTTGTTTATCCTTCCACCGGATGCTGCCACCCCCGGTTTCCGGCACGTCCCCTGACAGGAGGTGGAAAAAGGTGCTTTCTATCACTCCCCCTTCTCGATCTCCTCGATCAACTCCTCGGTGGTCCGCCGCTTCGCCTTGCTGATGTCCTTGAGTTCATCGACCGAGATCTCGGTGGCGATACGGGCATCCATCTCTTTGAGAATGGTCCTCACCTCTTCGGAAGTCGGAACCGTTCCCAGGATGTCTGCCGGGGGAAGTTCTCCTCCCGCAGCCTCCACCGGCGCTTCCTCCTCCGCCCCGATGAACTTTGCCGCCTGACGGATCAGGCCCGAAATCTCGAAGGGGAAGATGATTTTCGTGGCCTGGCCTGCCGACATCTCTTTCAGCGTATCGAGGGAGAGGACGGTGATGGCTTTTTTGTCCAGCGGGCGGGAACCGACCGCAAGGATCCGGAGGGCCTGGGCGTCACCCTGCGCCTGGAGGATACGGGAGATCCGCTCTCCCTCGGCCCGGAGCACCTTGCTCTGCCGTTCACCCTCGGCCTCAAGGATCATGCTCCGTTTCGTCCCTTCCGCCTTGAGGATTGCCGACCGCTTTTCTCCGTCAGCCCGGAGGATCGCCGCCCTCCGGGCGCGCTCCGCTGCGGTCTGCTCGGTCATGGCCTGCTTGACCGGCCCGACCGGGTCAACCTCCTTGATCTCCACCCGCTCGACCTTCACCCCCCAGGCATCGGTCTCCCGGTCGAGGATGTCCCGGAGCTTGGTATTGATGATGTCCCGGTTATAGAGGACCTCGTCGAGCTCCATGTCCCCGATGATGCCGCGGAGGCTCGTCTGGGCGAGGGCCACCGTGGCCATCCGGTAATTGGAGACCTCAAAAAACGCCTTCTCGGGGTCGATGACCCGGATATACACGATGGCATCCACGTTGGTCGGGGAGTTGTCCTTGGTGATGACCTCCTGGGAGGGGACATCCATCACCATGGTCCGGAGGTCGAGCTTCACCACGCTGGTGACCAGGGGGATGACCCACCGGAATCCGGGATTCATCCGGCCGATGTAGCGGCCTAGCCGTATCTGGAGTCCCTGCTCGTAGGGCTGGATGATTACCACGCCCCGGGCAAAGATGATCACGATGGCGATGATCAGGAAGATTGTAATCAGCGTTTCTACGACTGCCATGTCACTTCATTCCTCGGATTGAGTTCTGCCATGCACCGCTGGTGACTCCCGTTCTCTCTTCTCATGTTCCCACTTCCTCGACCACGATATGCACTCCTTCGGACCTGACCACCTTCACCCGGACTCCCGCGGCGATCTCGCCTCCTTCGCTCCTGGCACTCCACTCCTGACCTGCCACCAGCACCTTTCCCGAGAGAGAATCAGGAATAACTTTCCTGATCACGATCCCTTCCCGCCCGAGCAGGGAATCCCTGCTGATGGTGGTGGGAGACGCCTCGTCAGGATTGATCCTGCGGTAGATCCAGATGGTGAGGACGGATGCGGCGAGGGCGATGAACACCCCGAGAATGATCCCGGCGGGCGATGAGAATACATCCACCCCGATGACAAACAGCACCCCGAGAATGATGAGCACCGTTCCGGGAACGGCGATGAAAAATCCCGGGTTGAGGGTCTCGGCGACCAGGAACACGGTCCCGATGATGATCATGATCCAGCCGATGGTAAGGCTGATCTGGTCGGCCATGGAACAGGGTATGCCGGGCAGGGAGAAAAAATGGTGGGACCGCCCTCTTCGCTACCTATATATGAACAAACCACGCTAATCTGATGCAATGGCGTTCACGATCCCTGATAAAATGCGGGGATTCCTCTTCAATCCTTCAGAATCGTTCTGGAAGGTTGCGGAGGAGGATATCAGGGACACGCTCCTGTTCTTCCTGATCATCGCCGTGATCTATGCGGTTCTTGCGACGGTCATGACCGCCATGGAGGTATTCAATCACCCGTTCCTTGCCCTGTTCGGATTCAGGTTCGGTATCGACCGGCTGGAGCTCATCGTCCTGAAGTTCCTGGCGGTGCTGGTCTTTTCATGGCTTCTTGCCCTCGTGTACTCGCTGCTCCTCCACTTCTGGGTCTGGCTGATCGGTGGCAGGAAAGGCATCTGGCAGACCGTCCGGTCGGTGCTCTACAGTCTGACCGCCCTGATGCTGATCGGGTGGATCCCGGATATCGGGCCGCCGGTCGGGCTTCTCTGGTCCGTGGTGGTCGGCATCATCGGGATCCAGGAACTCCACCAGATCTCGCGTCTGCGGGCTGCCGTCGCCGTCATCCTTGCCATCCTCACCGCCCTGATCGTGCTCCCGGCCCTCTTCTGGCCCCTCTTCATAGAGGTCATCATGACCGGGCCGCCGCTGATCGGGCCGTACTGAAGAACGTTCCTTGCTGCATGCCAGGATCGGGAAAGAAAAGGAGGGGATTACCGGCTTTCCTCCCTGAGCATGGCTACCTTCGAGCCCCGGGGGACACCGACCGCCTCGGCAATCGGCTCGCACTTGACCGCCATCAGGAAGGCGACGGGAGGAAGACCGGTATATTCGGAGAGCGACTCATAGTTGGCCATGCCCTTGGCGATGATCAGGGTACAGTCGTCCATCGCTGCCGAGAGATCCTCCGGCATGCAGTCGAGGCGCACACCCAGTTCACACCCGCATCCGGTCGTGGTTATGGTGCGGACAAACCGGTCAAGGCGGAGTGCCCGGGCCTCCTCGAGCGTAGCGTCGTTCAGGATGGGTGCATCCCGGACCGCGAGGGTGACCGAGGATCCATGCCGATGAAGATACTCGAGGAGGAGCCGGTCAAAGACGATCTCCCCGCAGTTGTCGGTGAAATAGACCACCCGGTCGAGGAGTCTGCTGATTCGCACCGTATCATCGATGACCAGGCCGGCTGCGAACTCCTGCCTGAAATACGAAAGGAAGTCGCCGGTTACGGTGTGACCCTTCACCCCGTAGTCGTAGGTATTGCCGATGATCGAAGCGAGTACGAAATCCCGGAATCCGGCGAGATCTCCGCGGACCTTCCGGCAGACCGCGATGGCTTCCCGCATGCTCTCTTCCTTGAGTTCAGCGAATGGATCCGGGATGCCCAGCAGCGCATAGGCGTGGCGGTGCATGGCGCTCGCGATCTGGGGGTGGAGGAGCGGCGCGTCACGGAGCTCACCGAGCAGGGCGGCACATGCTTCTTGGACCTGCCGGGTCTTCTCCCGCCCGGCCCCGCAGAGACGGCACTCGAGGCCGACCCGGGAGAGGAGACAGTCAAAACAGCGGTCATCAATCTTCATCTGCAGTACCACCCGCCCCTGTAAAATTCGGCATGAAAAGGTTCTGGGATGGGGCCACCGCGATTTGAACGCAGGTCAGAAGACCCCCAGTCTCCTAGGATGGCCAGGCTACCCTATGGCCCCGCTCTTATGCTATAGGTGAGGATTGCATATCTAATTTCCCGTTATGCCCCGAATGTGGACCTCCGGCGGCGGAAGAACTGCGCTGCAGGAAGGAAAAGGAGATGATTATACTTTCTCGATGATGACCCGGACACGATCACCGGCCTTGAGGCCGTGGCCCTTCGGGATGTCGATGTTGAACCACAGGCAGGACGGGTCGTCCTGGGTGGTGTCCTGGGACATCAGGCAGTCTTTGTGCTCATTGATGACGGCCACGAATTCGATGGCCGATTCGAACTCCGCAATCCTTGTCATGAAAAAGGGTACATTCCGAAATTACACGGCCCGGGGTGTTACCATCCAGGTCGTGCTGTTTGAATAGCTCCACTTGATGATCGCCAGTTCCTGGCAGATCTCGGAGAGGATGGCCATGTTGGTCCCCACCTCCTTCGCTGAAAGCCCAAGCTCCTTTGCAATGTACTTGGATTTGAAATAGTGCTTGCCTTTCGACAGACCGCCCAGCAGGTACTGGACGATCCGGTGCTGGGTTTCATTGTACCGGTCTCGGATCTTTCCCGATGACATATTGTATCGCCTCAGCAGTGTGAGATGTTATTGTCATTCTGATCTATAAATACCTATCTGTATTAGGTGCCGTGAAGAAAGCATATAAATAGGTTCTTTTACGGAACAGAACCATATAACTGCGAATTTCTTCGCACTTACCAAAAGGTTCTGCCACGTACCTGCGGGGTTCAGATGGGGGCCTGATTCAGACCCCGGCCTGCACACGGGAGATTTTCTCGATCAGCCCCTGCAGAACCTCTTCCCGCATGCCTTCCACGAACTTGATGCTCCCAACCACCAGGTGTCCTCCGCCGCTGATTCCGCCTCCGGGAATCTCCTCGCGGAGCTCGCGGACCATCTTCGGGATGTTCATCATCACCCCTTTGGACCGGAGCACGGCAAAATCAGGGCCGAAACCGATGGTGACAACCGGGGACCCGGCATGCTTCTGGCACAGGCGGTCGTGCACTTCGCCCGAGGTCTTGCCCGGCGGGGGGAAGGTGAACTTGTGGGCATGAATCTCCACGTCGAGGAGGAAGAGTTCGGCGCCGTTGGCAAGCGTCTGGTGGCGCACATGGGGCATCGAGGCGTTCATCTGGTCCTCGATTGCGGCATTGGCTCCCTCAACGAGCAGGGCGACCAGGTTTTTATGCCGCTCCAACCTCCCGGTCAGGTTCAGGATGTCCTTGACGATCTCGCGGCCGTCATTAAATCTGAGCCAGAACTGTTCATAGTCGAGGGCAAGCGCGATATCCTTGCAGTCCTGATCGGAGTAGTGATCGCGCACCAGGTCATGGTAGAGCCGCCGTTCAGGCGCCTCGCTCCGGTCGCCAGCCCCGGCGATGGCAGGAATGTGCCGGATGTACTCTTCCACGGACGGGTTGATCAGCCGGGCGACCTCGGTCCCGAGCATCCCTGCCGTGATCCCGAAATCTCCGCCGACATGGTAGGGATTGACATGGCCGGCAAGATACTGGTCGACGATCTCGTCCGGGTGGTGGTGGTCCACCACCACGAGGGGGATCCCGAAGATCTGCGCCATTTTGAGCGAGGGGAGATCCTCCTCGGTCGACCCGTTGTCGGTCAGCAGGACCAGGGGGAGCTTCTGGCCGAACCGGGCATGGTCTTTCAGGGCGAAATCCAGGTCCCGGGTGATGTCCTCGATCTCATAGAACGGGGCTTTTGAGGGAGCACGCTTGAAGAGGAAGTAATCGGCGTCGAAATCACCGCCCGACTCCCTGATGAGCGAGGTTACCGCCTGCTCAATGGCCACTGCAGAGCAGATACCATCGGCGTCTGCATGGTGCCGGAGGATGATCGGCTGGGCGGTGAAGACCGCCCGGCGGATGACCTTGGCGACCTTCCGCATCTGGGGGCGAAGCTTCTCGAGCACCTCGCTCCTGATGAGGAGCGGGATGTCGGGGGGCTCCGAGCGCTGGTCAAGCGCCTCATTGATCCGCTGTTTGACCTGCTCTTCATCCTCTCCGGTGAGGATCGTCAGCGACTCCACCTCGATCTGGAGCTGGTTGTTGCGGACCATCACCTCCCCCACGATCCTGACGATGTCGCCGAGTTCGGCCTCCGGGTAGGCCCGGACGCCGGCCTCGATGAATGCCGCCGCGTTCTCGGTCCCTGATTCATCGACGATGGTGAAGATGGTCGGGCCGCTCGTCTGCTTGATCTGGGCGATCTCTCCCTCGATCTTGACCGTCCGTCCCACCTTGGTGCCGAGCTCCGCGAGCCGGACGGCCGTGGATTTCCGCTCCACTATCTCCACGGTGTAGACCGGGTAGGTCACTTCTTCGAGGTCGATATTTCCGTTCTCCCTGATGTTTCTGACTTTCACGAGAATTGTCTCGCGCTCTTTATGCCGGGTCTTGATATTGCTCTTATGGACCAGCCCCTTCACCCGGTCGTTCAACTGGACAAAGGTGCCGAAGTTGGCAAATCCCTGCACGCGGCCGATGTAGACCTTGCCCTGCTCGACATCGCCAAGGTCGCAGCCCGGCCCCATGCGGTATACCGTTACGTCATCTGGATTATCCATGCGTTCACCGATATTTTTCACTCCGTGTATTCGCGGGTATACATACCCATGCGCCTGCGTCTCTTATCATTGTATGGAAAATCCCCCGGGATCTAGTCTTCCCGGAAGGGAATTTCGATGACATCGAGATCCGAGGGGGCGAACACGGTCCCGGGAAACGCCCGGGATGCATCCTTCAGGTGTCCGGCAGTCGAGGTATACCGCGAGCTGATGTGGACGAGGGCGAGCATGCGGGCATTGAGGGCCCGGGCCGCCTCGCCTGCCTCGCCGGCAGTGGCATGGAAGACCTCCCGTGCCCGGGCACGCTCCTGATCGTCGTAGGTGGCATCGTGGATCAGGAGATCCGGGCTGCTGCAGAGCTCGAGGATGGCGGGGTGGACCGGCCGGGTGTCCCCGGTATAGACGATCGATCGCCCCGGCCGGGGAGGCCCCATGACATCACCCGGAACGACGTGGACGTCCGCACCGTCACGGGCGATGCAGACCGTCTCTCCCCGCTGGAGCCTGCCGAAGAGCGGTCCCGGGGGGACCCCGAGCCGGATTGCCTCTTCCCGGTTGAACCGACCGGGGCGCCCGTCCTCCTCGAGGATGTACCCCAGGCTCTCCATCCCGTGATCGGTTGCAAAGGCTTTCACCCGGTAGCCGGTGAAGCGGATCTCGGACCCGTGCGACATCTGGACCGATGAGAGGGAGAACCTGAGGTTGAAGCGGGAGAGCGACCGGATCGCCGATACCGCTTCATGGACCCAGGCAGGGCCGTAGACCGGCAGGGGATCTGTTCTCCCGATGAAGGAGAGTGTCTGGACCAGCCCGGCGATGCCCAGGAAATGGTCCGCATGCCAGTGGGTGACGAAGATGGCGTCCACCGTAAATCCGGTTCTCGCCCGCATCATCTGCTGCTGGGCCCCCTCCCCGCAGTCGAACAGGAGCGTATCGGACCCCCGCCTGATCATGATGCAGGGCGGGTTTCTCATCGGGGTCGGGAGCGCCCCGGCGGTCCCGAGGAAAAAGACATGCAGTGTCTCCCCGCTCATGCCCGCCACCCCTGCACCCGGGAGAGGCTGACCCGTCCCTCCTCAAGGGACCGCCCCTCCACCACCGCAACCCCGGAATAGTCACGGGCGATGCAGGGACCGACGAGATTCCAGTCGATCGTCCCGGTCCCGAGGGCGAGATGCTCATCGCTCAGGCCGTGGTTGTCGTGGAGGTGGAGGTGCGAGGCCCGGGAAAGGTAGGGGAGGAATTCACGGACCCTCCCGACGGTATGGGCATGCCCGATGTCGATGGTGACCCCGATGCCCTCGATCCCGTCCACCATGCCGAACAACTCGCCGGGGTCCCGGCAGAGGAACTCCCTGACGGCGATCATGTTCTCGAGGCAGGCCAGGACGGAGTGATCCGATGCGACCTTTCCGATGATCCGGAGTGCCTCCTTCTGCTGGCCCCATGCCCGGTCGGGCATGATCTTTCCCACCGGGGAGAGATACCCGGGATGGATGGTCACCCGGTCGGTCCACGCCGCGGCTGCCTCGATACAGGAGCAGATCTGCCGGATCGATTCCCGCCAGATCGGGTCGTTGAGGGTGGCCAGGTTGAGATCCCCGTAGGGGGCATGCACGGTGATCCCAAGCCCGGTGCTCCGGATGACTTCATCGATCCGGGAGATGGTATCGGCGTTGTCCAGGCGGTACGATCCGTCGGCGACAATCTCCCATCCGGCAAAACCGGAATCCTCGATCGAAAAGACCCATTCGATGGAGTCCCAGACCCGTGCCGATGACGAGAAATAGGGGGTTATGGACATGGGTCCTCCCTGATCTCCCCAAGGAGCCGTCGTGCCTGGTCTTCGAAGGCTTCAACGCTCCGGTCATTGAGGATGAGGAAGTCTGCCCGGGCCAGCGCACGCCCGAGCCCCCATGATATCTCGCGCCGGTCACGTTCTTTTAGCTCATCGCGGTTGAGCCGGTCGTCCTCCCTGCCCCGGGAGGAAAGTCGTGCCAGCCGGACTTCGAACGGTGCGTCAACCCCGATGAGAATGAACCCGGGGAAGCGGGAGTGGAAGAGATCGACCTCGGCATCACCCCTGATGCCGTCCACGAGGACCACCGGGGCTGCGATCCGTTCGATCTCCGGGATGCAGAGCTCCGCGATCGCGGCCATCCCCCGCTCCCTTCGGAGATTTCCTGCAGTCTCTCCGAGATTTCTATCCGTGACCGGCATCCCTGCCCGGACCACCGCTTCCCGGATCACGTCTCCCATCACCACCACGGGTATGCCGATCTCACGCGCAATCCGTGAAAATTCTCCTTTACCGCTGGCCGGCAGGCCAACGACCCCGATCACCTTCATACACCACTTCTCCCCGTTCCCGTGTCCGGATTTTAATCGTCCGCCCCAGCCTCTTCATCGATCCGGCGATCTCCGCCAGCTCATCGAAGGTCAGGGGCGCCCGGTCTCCCTCGACCTCCTGCCGGCTCTTCCGTGCATTCGACCCGGCCTGGCCGGGACCGGTCCACTCCTTCCAGAACCTCTTCCGGACCCCCTGCTGGAGAACGAGGGTTCCCCGCGGGAGGTGATCGGCGATTCCCAGGATCTCTTTCTCGTTTCCCCAGAAAATGGTGAGCACGATCTCGAATTCCGGGAGCCTTCCCGACATCCGGGCATCCTCGCACACTGCAATCGACCGGTCGGCCTGGAGCGCGTAGTCTTCCGCGCATGCCCCCGCGTATCCTTCCCAGCGCTTGGCATACCCTTCCCACCGCGTTTTGTAATCGAGTGCGATCCGGTCAACCAGTCGTTCCCCGATGAGGAGTGCGAGGGTGTCCGGAAAGTAGCCGTTGGTCTGGATCCCCACGAGCAGTCCCCGTTCCTTTGCCGCCCGGCAGAGAGCGGCGAGAGGGGCAGGCTGCATCGTAGGCTCCCCGCCGGAGAAGACGACCCCGGAGACGAGGTCCCGGGCCTCATCGATCCGGGCGATGATCTCCCCGATATCCCGGTCGTCCCGGCCGGTCTGGATGGTTGCATTGTGGCAGTAAGAGCAGCGCAGGGGGCATCCGCGGAAAAATACCGTGCAGACTGCCCGCCCCGGCCAGTCCTTGGTGGAAAGATCCACGAATCCCCCGTAGTTGACCTTCACTCCTCTCACCGTTCCATAGATCATGGCGTACCGGTTTTCTTCAAACTATTGAAAGCGGTGAAAAACAGGCCGGAATCCGTGATAAAATCAGGTTGCGATAACGTAAATCAAATTTACTTGTGGAGAAGACAAGCAAAATTTAGTCCGCAATCGATAAAAAGAGCCTTTATCAGGTCTTTTGAGAAACCCTGATCCATGAGCCTCATTGACAGCGCCAGGTCGGGCACGATAACCGAAGAGATGCGGATCGTTGCCCGGCAGGAAGGAGTGACCGAGGACTTCATCAGGCGGGGGATCGCCGGCGGGCACATAACCATCCCCGTCTCTCCCTACCGCGACGTGAAGATCTGCGGGATCGGGGAAGGGCTGCGCACCAAGGTGAACGCCTCGATCGGAACCTCTTCCGATATCGTGGATATCCCGATGGAGATCGAAAAAGTCAAGATGGCCGAGAAGGCCGGGGCAGACACCCTGATGGAGCTCTCAACCGGCGGGGACTTCACGGATATCCGTCGCCAGGTCATCGCCAATACCACGCTTTCGGTCGGGAGCGTCCCCCTCTACCAGGCCTTTATCGAGGCTGCCCGGAAGGATGGCGCCGTGGTTCATATGCGCGAGGACGACCTCTTCCGCGTCACGGCGGAGCAGGCGAAGCTTGGAACCAACTTCATGGCCATCCACACCGGCATCAACTGGGAGACGGTAAAAAGGCTCCAGAACCAGGGGCGCCACGGCGGGCTGGTCTCCCGGGGCGGGGCATTCATGACCGCGTGGATGCTGCACAACGAGAAGGAGAACCCGCTCTACTCTGAGTTCGACTACCTGCTCGAGATCATGAAGGAACACGAGGTCACGCTCTCCATGGGCAACGGGATGCGTGCCGGTGCGGTGCACGATGCAACAGACCGGGCCCAGATTCAGGAGCTGATCATCAATGCCGAGCTTGCCGACAAGGCTCATGCCGACGGCGTCCAGGTCATCGTGGAAGGGCCCGGCCACATCCCGATCGATGAAATTGAAGCAAACGTCATCCTCCAGAAGAGGGTGACCAACCGCAAGCCTTTCTACATGCTCGGCCCGCTGGTGACCGACATTGCACCGGGCTACGACGACCGCGTGGCCGCCATCGGCGCATCCCTCTCCTCGGCTTACGGGGCGGACTTCATCTGCTACGTGACACCCTCCGAGCACCTCGCCCTCCCCACTCCGGAAGAGGTGTACGAGGGTGTTATGAGTTCCCGGATCGCCGCCCACGTCGGGGACATGATCAAGCTGAAGAAGCGGGATTCCGATCTCGAGATGGGGCATGCACGCCGGGATCTCAACTGGGAGCGGCAGTTCCAGCTGGCCATGAACCCGGCCCGTGCCCGGCAGATCCGGGCAGAACGGATGCCTGCAGACACCGATGCCTGCACCATGTGCGGCGATTACTGTGCCCTGAAGATCGTGAACCGGCACTTCAATTTCTGAAATTTTTTAGAAAAAAGAACATTTTTCAGATAGGGGCACGGGTCGAGCCTTCTTCGAAGTATTTCATGGAGGCGGGAACGTATTTCTTCACTTCGGCATAGAAATACTTCGCCATGGCGGGATCCGAATCGCGAATCGCCCCGTAAATGGTCTTGACCAGCCAGTTCGGGAGTTCAGGTTCCTTGTCGAGCACATTCTTGATGACCACAATGGTCTCATCCACATCAACTTTCTCCTTCCAACGGTATGGCATTGCATGTCCTCCTGCAGGGAGCAATAAGCAGATGGGGCTATAAAAATCTATGGTCGTCCGGGGGACCCGGCACTTCCGGTGCGGGACTTCTGGTACGGCACCGATCCACATCCTTATCTGCTCTTTTTTCCCACGTAGTACCACGAATGGGCCACGATAAAGAGGCTGCACGGGAACGTGCCCGGGCGATACGGTGCCGTCTGACACCTGCTGAGATCTCCTCGCATTCTGCGGCAATCAGGCGGCACCTGCTGGGAGTCATCGACGGGGCAGATCCTGTCATGGTCTACGCCTCAAAACCCGGGGAAGTGGACACATCCGGGCTGATCGAACGCCTGCTTGCCCGCGGTATCAGGATCGTGGTGCCGATCATCGAACAGGAGACCCGGACGCTCCGCCTCTCGTTTCTCCGCGATCCCGGAGTGCTCCGTCCAAGCACCTTCTCCGTCCCCGAGCCGGTCGGATGCGAGATACCGGCCGATCCGTCCGGGATCGATCTCGTGGTGGTACCCATGATGGCCTTTGACCGCCGGGGATTCCGTCTTGGATACGGTGCCGGGTACTATGATCGCTTCCTCTCGGATCATCCCGGGATGATGAAGATCGGCGTGGCCTTCTCCTGCCTCGAGGTGGACCGGATTCCGGCCGACGAGCATGATGTGCGCATGGATGTTATTGTTACCGAAGATGGCGTTGTCGAGATTTCTCCCCGGGAGTCATAGCTAGTTTTATATAATATCGAACACTAACTTTTAGTAAATATTTACGCGGACTGATTGTTCCATGGCAGATACAGAGTACGTTGAGGTAGTGGTAAAGGAAGCGGCACGTGACGATGCCGGCAGGAGTATCGCCCGCCTGAGCATCGAGATGATGCGGGCACTCGACGTGGTGTCGGGCGATGTCATCGAGATCCAGGGCAAGAAGCGGGCGACGGCTATCGTCTGGCCCGGATTTCCCCAGGACACCAACCTGGGTATTCTCAGGATCGACGGAACAATCCGGGGAAATGCCGGGACCGGTGTCGATGAGAAGGTAAAAATTCGGAAAGTCGAGGTCGGGATCGCCCGGAAAGTGGTGATCCAGCCGACCCAGCCGATCCGGCTGGTCGGCGGGGAGCAGTACCTCTCCCGGGTGCTCCGCGGGCGCCCGGTTATGGAGGGGCAGACCGTCCGGGTGGACGTGATCGGCAATCCCCTGACCCTGGTGATTGCAAAGGTCACCCCCCGGGGGCCCGCCGTTGTTACGGAAGAGACCGAGATCGAACTCAAAGAGACCCCCTATAAGCCGGCGGAGGGAAAGAAGAAGGAAATTTCCGATGTCCACTACGAGGATATCGGCGGGCTTTCCCGGGAGCTTGAGATGGTCAGGGAGATGATCGAGCTTCCGCTGCGGCATCCCGAGCTCTTCGAGCGTCTGGGAATCGAGCCTCCCAAGGGAGTGCTCCTCTACGGGCCGCCCGGCACCGGAAAGACCCTGATTGCAAAAGCGGTGGCAAACGAGGTCGATGCCCACTTCATCACCCTCTCCGGGCCCGAGATCATGAGCAAGTACTACGGGGAGAGCGAGGGCAAGCTCCGCGAGGTCTTCGAGGAGGCGCAGGAGAACGCGCCGGCGATCATCTTCATCGACGAGCTCGACTCGATCGCACCCAAACGGGAGGATACCAAGGGCGAGGTTGAGCGCCGGGTCGTCGCCCAGCTCCTCTCCCTGATGGACGGGCTGAAGGGACGGGGCCAGGTGGTGGTGATCGCGGCAACAAACATCCCGGATGCCCTCGATCCGGCCCTCCGGCGGGGCGGCCGGTTCGATCGCGAGATCGAGGTCGGGATCCCGGACAAGAAGGGCAGGCTGGAGATCTTCCAGGTCCATACCCGCGGCGTTCCCCTTGCCGACGATGTCAGGGTTGATGAGTATGCCGACACCACCCATGGGTTTGTCGGGGCCGATATCGCGCTGCTGGTGAAAGAAGCCGCGATGCACGCGCTCCGGAAGATCCTGCCAAAGATCGACCTCGACCAGGAGATCCCGGCCGAGCTCCTCGAGCAGCTCAGGGTGACCGGTGCCGATTTCGATGAAGCCCGCAAGCACGTGGAGCCGAGCGCCATGCGTGAGGTGCTGGTCGAGGTTCCCGACATCACCTGGGAGGATGTCGGCGGTCTCGAGGAGGTCAAGCAGGAGCTGAAAGAAGCGGTCGAGTGGCCGCTGAAGTACCCCGGGGTTTTCGAGAAGCTCCAGACCAAGCCTCCGAAGGGTATCCTCCTGTTCGGACCTCCCGGCACCGGAAAGACCCTGCTTGCCAAGGCGGTCGCAAACGAGAGCGAGTGCAACTTCATCTCGGTCAAGGGACCCGAACTCCTCTCCAAATGGGTCGGGGAGTCGGAAAAGGGCGTGCGGGAGATCTTCCGGAAGGCACGACAGGCCGCACCATCCATCATCTTCTTCGACGAGGTCGATGCGCTGGTACCCAAGCGGGGCACCTACATGGGCTCCTCGCACGTGACCGAGAGCGTGGTCAGCCAGATCCTGACCGAACTGGACGGCCTCGAGGAACTGAAGGATGTGACGGTGATCGGGGCCACCAACCGCCCGGACATGCTCGACCCGGCCCTGATGCGGCCGGGCAGGATGGAGCGTCATATCTATGTCCCGCCGCCCGACCGGGATTCCAGGAGAAAGATCTTCGAGGTCTATCTCAGGGAGGCCGGCGCCCTGCTTACGCCGGATGTCACCATTGACGATCTCATCGCCGAGACCGAGAACTACGTCGGTGCCGATATCGAGGCTTTGGTCCGCGAGGCAAAACTTGCCGCAATGCGGGAGTTCATCGTGGCAATGGCAGGCAAGAGCGAGAACGAGATCGCCGATGCAGTTATCAACGTTCGCCTCACCCGGAAACACTTTGATGCGGCAAAAAAGAAAGTACGCGCATCGCTCGACCGGGACGCCCTCGAGGCAGCAGAGCGCCAGGCCTGGGAGCTCCTCTACAACCAGGACCAGCGGGAGATCCTCGAGAATGCCCTCGGGGCCATCAAACGCGCCGGGCTCCGGCGCGAGGGAAAACCGGACACGGGTACGCTCGAAACACTTGTCTTTTCCAGGACAAAAGACTGGAACGAGATAAAACGGCTGACCCACCAGCTCGAGGACGAGCTGAAGAAGGCAGCGATCTGAACCAAGAGAGAACGAAAAAACCATGAGTGATACATCATCAGACGAGGGACACGGTATTGACGACATGATCCGGCGGATCATGGAAATGACCGGCGCCGGCCAGGCGGGGCCGGTGATTATCGGCGTGCAGATCATCATTCCCCCATCCGGTCCTGCCGGCAACCCCGGCCTGCTGGTCCGGGGCGACGGGACCGAGCCTGAGATCGAGGTGCATACCTTCGGAAACAAGGTCACCCTCGTAACCGAACTTCCCGGGATCGCACCCGGCGATATCCAGGTCCTCTTCCGGGACGACCGGGTATTCATCTGGGCAAAGGACGGCGAGCGGCTCTACCGGGCCAGCGCAAAGGTTCCCCCGGCACAGAAGGGAACGGTTGAGATCTCCTGTAAACACGGAGTGCTGGAGGTCTCCTATACCCCGGTCACCCTCCCCAGTCCCTGAATTTTTAAAACCCGATATCTTTTATTGTGCTGCAGTAATGTACTAGTGAGTGGTTTCTGATGCCCACGACGACGATTTCTGTGATTAAGGCCGACATCGGGAGTTTTCCGGGCCATTCCCGCACCCATCCGAAAATTCTTGAAAAGGCGGCCAAAATGCTCAGGGAAGAGGAGGGAAAGCTCCTGATCGATTCTTTTGTGACCCATTGCGGCGACGATACGGAGCTCATCATGACCCATACACGGGGCGAGGATGACGAGAAGATCCATGCCCTCTCCTGGAAGGTCTTTACCGAGTGCACCAAGATGGCAAAAGAGATGAAACTCTACGGTGCCGGCCAGGATATCCTCTCCGAGGCCTTCTCAGGGAACGTGAAGGGCATGGGCCCCGGCGTGGCGGAAATGGAGTTCGAAGAGCGGGGATCGGACCCGGTCCTGGTCTTCATGGCCGACAAGACCGAGCCCGGCGCATGGAACTTCTACCTGTACAAGATGTTCGCCGATCCCTTCAACACCCCGGGACTGGTCATCGACCCGACCATGCACGAGGGGTTCATCTTTGAAGTCCATGACGTGATGGAAAAGCGGATGATCGAGTTCCGGACTCCCGAAGAGATCTACAGCCTGCTGGCCTACATCGGCGCACCCTCCCGGTACGTGGTCAAGTACGTCCGGAGAAAGGACGGGGTCGTTGCGGCCTCGACCAGTACCCAGCGCCTCAGCCTGATCGCAGGCAAGTATGTCGGCAAGGACGATCCGGTCATGATCGTCCGGGGACAGAGCGGTCTTCCTGCGGTCGGCGAGATCCTGGATCCCTTCGCCATCCCCTTCATCGTGGCCGGCTGGATGCGGGGCTCCCATCACGGACCCTTCATGCCGGTTGGTCTGCCCGATGCGAACTGTACCCGGTTTGACGGCCCCCCGCGGGTCCTCTGTCTCGGATTCCAGGTCTGCAACGGCAAGCTGATCGGTCCCGCCGACATGTTCGACGACCCGGCATTCGATCGCGTCAGGGACAGGTGCAACGAGCTTGCCGACATCCTGCGGGCTCACGGACCGTTCGAGCCCCACCGGCTCTCGCTCGATGAGATGGAGTACACGACGCTTCCAAACGTTGAGAAACAGTTCCGGGATCGCTGGAAGCCGATTCCGGAATAACACTTTTTTTGAGGACGCCCGGCGTCCCCATCACGTGGTGACCGCAGCCAGGCGGTCGATCAGTTCCCCAAGTGAGCAGGTCAGGATCGCCCGCTGCCGCAGCGCCCCGTAGACTGCGTCACCCTCGCCGCCGGCATAGTCCAGGCCGGAAAGGGTGCAGGAAGGGGCATACAGGATGACCGGGACGCCTGCGGCCATATCCCGGGCAAACCTGATATTCTCGATATTGCCTTCACCAACGGGCATTGCCACGACGACGATTGCATCTGCCTCCCGTGCGACCTCCTCCATGCGCCGCCGCTCGTTCTCCCCGATGCGGGAGAACGGCGGGGCCGTGATCACCCGGCAACCGAGGTACTGCGCCACATCGAGATCGAGATCCCCTTCGTTCAGCACCCCGGCACTCACCTGGTATCCCCTGCCGGCAAGGGCATGCAGGACCGTTCTCCCGTACCCGCCCCCGGAAATCACGTGGACCCGCACGTCCCTGCGATCCGGGTCGGGAGGGGGAAGGGAGAAGGAGAGGAGGGGCCCTCCTCCGTCAGGGCCCTCGGCCCGGGATGCCCGGACCGAGAAGACCTCCCGGATTGCCTCGGGAGTGAGGACCTCTTCCGGCGGTCCGCAGGAGTGGAGGTGAGTCCTGTGGAGGAGGGCAACCCTGCCGCAGTGGCGGAAGGCTGAATTGAGATCGTGGACGATGGTGATCACGGTCATGCTGCGGGAGAGCTTCCCGAGAAGATCCATGATCTCCAGCTGGTGGCGGACATCAAGGTGGGAGGTTGGTTCATCGAGCATCAGGATCTCCGGCTCCTGCGCGAGTGCCCGGGCGATAGTGACCCGCTGCAGTTCACCGCCGGAGAGTCTGCTGATCAGGCGGTCCTGGAGATGGCCGGTATCCGTCAGGTCAAGCGCCTGTTCCACCATCCTGAAATCATGGGCGCTTTCACGGCCGAAGCGGGAGAGGTACGGGGTCCTCCCGAGCATCACAAAATCCGCTACCGGGAAATCAAAGTTCACGCCGGCACTCTGACCGACCACCGCCCTTATTCGCGCCAGATCGGAACTGCTCATTGCCGAGATATCCGTGCCCCGGTAGAGGACGGATCCCCGCTCCGGTTTCAGGTAACCGGCAAGGAGCCGGAGGAGGGTGGTCTTGCCGGAACCGTTCTGGCCGAGGATCCCCAGCACCTCCCCCCGCCGGCATTCCAGGTCGATCCCCTCGAGCACCGGTTTCCTCCCGTAGGAGAAGGTCAGGTCCCCGGCCATGAGGATCGTCATATCTCCCGGGACCTCCTCCGGAGCAGGTAGGCGAAGAATGGCGCGCCGCACAGCGCGGTGATGATCCCGATCGGCAGCTCGTTCGGCGCGAGGATCACCCGCGAGGCGAGATCGGCAAGGACCAGGAGGATGGCCCCGGCCAGGAGCGACAGCGGGAGGAGGGCGCGGTGGTTGGGCCCGGCCCGGAGCCGGACCATGTGGGGAACGATCAGGCCGACAAAGCCGATGATACCGCTCACCGAAACCGCTGCCCCGGTGACCAGTGATACCGCCACGAGCACCAGCTTCTTCAGACGTTCGACATCGATTCCGAGGTATTGGGCTGACTCCTCCCCGAACATCAGGGCGTTCAGCGGGCGGGCAAGGGAGAGGAAGAGGATGCTTCCCCCGATGACAAACGGCAGGAGGAGAACGACGTACTCCCATCCCCGTCCCGAGATTCCGCCCAGCAGCCAGAAGACGACCTGGTGGAGGTTCTCGCCTGAGACAAAGAGGAGGAACGAGGTTCCCGCAGACATGAACGCGGCGACGGCGATCCCGCAGAGGAGGAGGGAGGGAACCGGCACGCGGTTCCCCACCCGGGCAAGTTCGTAGACGAGAATGATGGTGACCAGCCCGAAGGTGAAGGCCGCCAGCGGGACACCAAGGATGCCGGCTCCGACCGCAAGGCCGGTGACGAGCACCAGGGATGCGCCGAGCGCAGCACCATTGGAGATCCCCAGGAGGAACGGATCGGCCATCGGGTTCCGGAAGAGGCTCTGCAGTACAGCACCACAGATGGCCAGTGCAGCGCCGACCAGGGCTGCCAGAATCACCCGTGGCAGGCGGATAAGGAGGACGATCGTTTCTTCAGCAGCGGTCCAGTCCTGGGTGACGGGAAGTACGGTGCTCCCGATGATGGCGACGACCCGTGAAAACGGGATTGCGGTCTCCCCCACCGCCACCCCGAGCATCATGGCGGCGGCAAGAATCCCGCAGAGGGCCGCGATGGCAAGGGGGAGGTTCAGGCGTTGATGCATCGGGAGAACATCTCCAGTGCCGTGATCACCCGCGGCCCCGGGCGGTTGACCAGGTCGGCTTCCATCTCGCAGATCCTGTGCTCCTTTACGGCAGGGACATCGGCAAGCGACTGCCGTGACAGCAGCCGGTCCGCAATCCGGGTACGTCCCGCGGTGTGCTCCCGGGAGACGATGATGACCTCGGGCGCACGGTTCACCACCGCCTCATCAGAAATGGTGACGTAGCCTTCGGTATCCTCCATGATGTTGATCCCCCCTGCCCGGGTGATGAGGTCGTTTTGGAAGGTATTGGCACCGGCCACGTAGAGCGGTTCGTCCCAGAGAACATAGAGGACTTTTACCCGCTCATTTCCCGGTGAGCGCTGTTCGATCTCCCTCTGCCGCGCCGTGAGGTTTTCTACGAGCTCGGCGGCCGAATCGGGAACGGAGAGAAGAATGCCGAGTGATTCGATGTTCCGGTAGATGTCGTCGATATTCTCCAGCCTGAAGACCACGACCGTCAGGCCTGCCGACCGGAGCTCCTGGATCCTGACAGGATCCGAGACCGTTGTGGCGAGGACCAGGTCCGGGGCGAGTCCGATCACCTTTTCGACGGCAAAGGTCCGGGGACCTCCCACGGTCTCCACCTGTTCGATCCCGGGAGGATTGGTGCAGTAGTCTGTCCTCCCTACGAGAAGGTCGCAGCCGCCCGCCGCACAGCAGAGCTCGGTCTCGCTCGGGGCAAGGGAGACCACCCGCTCCACCCGGTCCGGGATATTCACGGTGGTACCGGCATCGTCGGTGAAGGTCCGCTCCGGTATGCCGGCAGGGGCGGAGCAGCCGGCGAGAATGATCAGGAGGAGGGAGCAGGTCATGAGAGCGATGATCTTCATTGCTCATTCTTTTTGTGTTAAAACAAGTTATATTGTTTTATGTTCGTGAGGCAACCTTTAATATTCAGACAGCCCCAATGAATGGCAGATGGTGAACGGGATCGTACTGCCAATCAAGAAGGTATTCTCTCTCGTGGAATCAAAGATAACCGTCGAGATCAAGGATGACAACCGGAAGCTCCAGGGTCGCCTTGTGGCGGTTGATGAGTACCTCAATATCCATATGGATGAGACGACCGAGTTTATCGACGGCCAGCGGGGGAGAAATCTCGGTACGGTCGTGATCCGCGGGAACAATATCCTCTCCATTTCTCCGAGCGCCTGAGACGCTATGACCCAGTCAGAAGAAGACGCGCTGAAAGTAATCCAGCAGAAACCGGAGGGAGTGCTCCAGAGCGATCTCTGGAAGATCCTCGAGGTGGACAGCCGGAAGTGCTCGAGGATCGTCAAGAAACTTCTCGATTCCGGACTTATCGAGCGGATCGAGTTCCGGAAAGACGGGATCAAGACCTTCATACTCAAGGCACAGCGACGGCCGGTGAATCCCGGCCAGCTCCTTGCCGGCGAAGAGCTGATCCCCTGCATCGCCTGCGACATCGAATGCGACGTGGTGGAGTGTCCGAAACTGCTCGACTGGATGTACCAGCTCGCCATCTGTGATGCAGGTGAATAATTTTACATACAGAGTATTACAATAATAATAAAATTTAATACAATTCAGGTCCCATTTCTCCCTGCTCCCGGAGCGGTCGTAAGGCCGCAGAGGGCATGACGGTTCCACACACCGTATACAGAGAACTATCCGGCCTTACGGCCGGAATCGCGGTTCATTTTTTTATCGTGAATGGTATTCTGCCCGCTCATCCCGATACCTTCCTGTATCTTTCCCAATCCCGACCCGCAGGTGACAGACCTGACCATTCCGGAAGTGCCCGATCCCTGCTTTCAGCCCCAGCCGCGGTCGTAGTGTTCAAAACAGGGGATACAGACGATCTTCCCCTCCTGCACCCGGGCGCGTGACTCGGCAACGGTCTCGCCGCAGTCTGCACACCGGATGGATCGGAAGATCCGCGCCCTTTCAGGGATCTCCACCTTCACCCGGGTCACGGCAAACATCTCCTCTTCGGGCATGGTGAGGAGGTGCCGGACGTACCTGGCAGTCAGTCGTCCGAACTCTTCCTCTTCCGCCGCCGTTGCCCTCCCGGAAAAGACTTTCGGCCTGAGTTCTGCCAGACGCGGATCACCCTTCTGTTCCGAAAACTCGTATCGTTCGGCGACCCGCACCGCCTCGCCGGTCTTCCGGTTGATGAAGGTGTAGGCGCGTTTCCCGTAATCCCTGAAGATCAGGTTTCCCTTGCCGAGCGTGGTCCCGGCAACAAACTGGATGGCATCGATGCCGCAGGCATCGTTCTCGACGATTGCCACCAGTTCCTCATCCTTCGGCCGGTCGACCTGCAGCGCGGAGAGGCCGGCGGCGGCGGCCCGGTAGCCGATGGCCAGGCCCGGGCAGGAGTGTCCGTGGAAGGCAACCACCTCTTCGAAAGGGGGTAGTCCGTTCTTCATGAATTATCACCGTATGCTGGAAAAAATGAGGGAGGGGAGGGATTAAAATGTGTTTACCGGCATCACGCCGGAGCTTACCAGTGCGAAAAAGAACGCTGCAGCAAGCGCTATAATGATAATCAGTAGAACCACGACGGCAAGGATAAGCGCCAGGGCAGCCCGGCCGGTGGATACCTCATGGAGCTCGCGAACTCCCAGGATATAGAGGACGAATGACCAGATCGACCCGATGAATCCGATCAGGGGAATCCACCCGATCAGGAGGTGCGGGGTGTTCCCGTAGGCGATGGCCTTGAGCGTCTCCACATACCCTTTCCTGCCCCCGAGGATGTACACCCAGAGGTGCAACCAGGCCGCCGCGATGAACAGGACCAGCAGGTTGACAAAGATCATCAGGATGGCGATGACGACGATCCCGAACCCGGCGGCTGCCGGGACGGCGATGCCGAGGCCTTCGAAAATACTGCTGTATACCGCCCACATCGACGAGAGGGCGACCAGGCTGATGATCACCGAGAGCACGGCGTTGATGACCACCAGGATCATGAAATACTTGAGAGCATCCCCGAGATCGGCCTTCCTGACCTTCTGGAAGGTCTCGACCGGCGATAGGAGCATCCCTTTGACCAGTTCAATGAAATCCATAATAATCCCGAAATAAATGGCCATGATTGTATTAAAATCTTGTGGGCTGGAGATGGGGGTTTAGACCCCCTTCTTTCCTCCCTCCTCATTCGTGCCGACAGCATCAAGCACCCGGTCCCACATCAGGATCAGGCCGGGAATGACAACATAGGCCAGGAGCCCGGCGCCGATCAGGATCGCGGTGATGATGACCGTGCCGTCCATCGCTTCCACCACCATGGCAGTCCAGACCTCATGAACCTCAGGCAAGCGCAGGGATGGTGTCTGCCCATGTTTCCACCACGGCCACGATCGCGTCATCCGAGTAGGACGAGATCCTGAGCTGGTCGCGGCTGAAGGTGACGTAGTAGATCTCCCCGGAGGGATCGTGACACCGCAGCGTGCAGAGGAACCGTTCGTTCTCGGCATCCCTGACCGCATCACCGCCCATCGCCGTGGAGAGCGCGTTATTTCCGAGGAGCTCGGTGATGTTTGCCGTAAAGCCGGCAACGCTTCCTGCCCGGGCGGTGATCTGCCCGATGGTTTTTGCCTCGCCATTCTGGTAGAGGATCCGTGCGGTGTAGTTCTCGCGTGACTTTACGACCGGGTCCTGGGAGACTCCGGCTGCTTCATAGGCCGTGCACCCGAACGGGTTGCCGGAGAGCACTCCCTGGACGATCCCGTCAAAGGCGGTCACATCGGCGATCGGTGCGGCCAGTTCCCTGACCGCGGTCTTGGTGTTGTTCTTCATGACAAAATCTGCCATACTGTTCTCCTGCCCCTTCCGGGGCACATATGCGGGGGTCAGGGGACATGAAGGGCATTGGGCGGGGGTGAAGACCGAGGGGAATATTGCGGTTCTTTTTAGATTTCGAAGGCATTGGGTTGTTATTTTGAGGGAGGGAGCCCGTAGATAGTGAATCACTGGAATAAGGGTCCGTTTTGACGTTCCCGGCGCTCCGCCCCGCCGCTGCGGCGGCCCTAGATGCGATAGTGCCTTATATTCCAATGGGTCTGCCATTCCTCATATTGGACGGAATACCAGCATTCAAGGCCACCGCCCACCGGTCCGGGGTTCCGGGAGCTCCATCACCCCGCCG
>JAAEET010000007.1 GCA_013415565.1 Methanomicrobiales archaeon | reverse complement strand
AGGAATGGCATGGTAGAAAGGGCCAGGATTCTGGAGGCCGTGAAAGCGGCCATTGAAAAAGCGCCGGAACGGAAGTTCTCTGAGAGCGTGGATCTCACCATCAATCTCAAGAATATCGACATGGCGCAGCCGAAGAACCGTATCGACGAAACGATTCTTCTTCCCCACGGCACCGGCAGGAACGTGGGTATTGCGGTCCTCGGCAAAGGCGACATCACCACCCAGGCTCGTGAGGCGGGCGTCGACCTGATCATCAGTCCTGAAGAGATCGAACGGCTCGGTGGAGAGCCACGCGAAGCCCGGCAGGTTGCAAGCTCGTACCGCTTCTTCCTCGCCGAGACCAGCGTGATGCCCCAGGTCGGCCGGTTCCTCGGTCCGCGACTGGGACCCCGGGGAAGGATGCCGACCCCGATCCCGGGCGGGACCGATATCAGACCGATCGTCGAGCGTCTCAGGAACTCGGTGAAGGTACGGACCAAGGATAAAAAGACATTCCACGTGAAGGTCGGGTCCACCCAGATGCCGCCCGAGCAGATCGCAGAGAACATCGATGCGGTACTCAAGAAGATCGAGGGTGCGCTCGAGCAGGGAGCCATGAACATAAGGTCGGTCTATGTCAAGACCACCATGGGCCCCGCGGAGAGGCTGGTGTAGCCATGGCGCTGTATACGCATCACCTTCCGGCATGGAAGAGGAGAGAGGTCGAGGAGATCAAGGCTGACGTCGGCAGGTATGCATTGATCGGTCTCGTCGACATGTACGGCATCCCTGCCGCCCAGCTCCAGCAGATCCGGCGGAACCTGAGGGGATCAGCGAAACTCAAGATGACGAGGAACACGCTGATCGAGCATGCGTTCGCCGAGCTCGGCGGAGAGATCGCGGCGCTCGCCGGTCGCCTGTCGGGGCATTCGGCGCTCATCTTCACCAACGACAACCCGTTCAGACTGTTCAAGCAGCTCGAGAAGACAAAGACCAAGATGGCGGCAAAGCCCGGAGAGAAAGCGCCCGAGGACATCGTGGTCGAGAAAGGGCCGACCAGTTTCAAACCAGGCCCGATTGTCGGCGAACTGCAGCAGGCCGGAATTCCCGCAGCCATCGAGGCCGGGAAGGTGAAGATCCGCGAGACCAAGACCGTGGTGAAGAAAGGGGACGCCATCACCCCCAAGCAGGCCGACGTGCTGGCAAAGCTCGGCATCAAACCCATGGATGTCGGACTCATCCTCCAGGCCGCGTACTTTGAAGGCAGCCTGTATGAACCGTCCGTCCTCGCCATCGATGAAGATATGATCGCCGGCCAGATCACTCTCGCCGCAAGCCAGGCATTCAACCTGTCGGTCAATGCGATCATCCCGACCGTTGAGACGGCAGCGCCGATCATCGCCCGGGCGGTGAGAGAGGCCAGGGGTCTTGCCATCGAGGCCAGCATCTATGAGAAAGACGTGATTGATGGAATCATCGGAAAAGCACAACGCGAAAGTGCAGCCCTCCAGAATATGGTCGGGGGATCCTGAATTCGAAAAAAAGAGTAGGTGAAAAAAAATGGAGTACATCTATGCAGCCCTCCTCCTCCACAAGGCAGGAAAGGAGATCAAGGAAGAGAGTGTAAAGGCGGTTCTTACCGCTGCCGGTATCGCTGTCGACGAAGCCCGTGTCAAGGCACTGGTTGCCGCCCTTGAAGGCATCAATATCGAGGAGGCCATCAGCAAGGCCGCAGCAGCCCCGGTGGCCGTTGCTGCCGCACCCGCCGCAGCCGTTGCTGCCGCACCCGCTGCCGCAGCTGCAGAGGAAGCGGCACCCGAAGAGAAGAAGGAAGAGGAAGAGAGCGGTATGGCAGGGCTCGGTGCCCTGTTCGGCTGAAATCCTCTTTTTTTCCTGATTGATTATTGTCGGTAATTTTTTTATTATCCGGTTATTGTTGGGGATTCCCCGTTGTGTGATGTCATCTTCGGTGATGTCTGAAGGAATTTTCCATATTTCCCTGGTTACGATCAGGGCGTCTCCACTTCATGGGTACATCAACCCTCTTGTGGTTCCCTGCCGTTTGGCAGCCCTTCCATGACCACTATCGCATCCGGGGCGCCCCAGCGGCGGGACGGAGCCCCGGGAGCGTCCACGTCTACAGATCCTCTCATCCGAATTGAGAGAACAGGGATAATTTGAGTGTTATTACTATTTCCCGCATAATCAGATGCCGGCCCGCGGAACAGCCCGGTCCAGCAGGTTCCGGCATTCCGGGCAAAAGCGTCGTTTTTTCCGGTCAAGATCATCGAGAGTCAGGGGTGCATACATGATGCATTCCGGATCGGTACAGTGCTCAAGGGAGAAGAGATGACCGATCTCATGAGCGCTTTCCTTCACCAGGCGGTCGATGAGATCATCCTCGTTCTCCAAAAGACCGTAGAAGGTATTTTCCAGGCGGACCGTCGAGACCACGGCAACCCGGGAGTAAGGGCGGGCAAGCCCGAAGAGGGACGCCGTGCCCTCGGTGAAGAGGTCGGTCCCGCACACGAGGAGAATCGGGTCCGGGATCTCCTGCCGCTGCCTGAAGATTGCGAGGGTATCGAGAACGGAGCGGGCATCGGTCTGGCGCCGCGATCCAACGTAGCCGTTCAGGATCAGCGGGTTCGGACAGATCTGAACGGGCAGGGAGAAGAGATCCCCGATGAACCGCGAGACGGGGAGGCCGAGCCCGCCGGGCGCGCCGGAATCCCAAAAAATAAGGAGATCCATTACCATGTACTCACAATGGGCGCTCATAAACATATTGAACGGACTATCGGCGCCTGGATCGCCTCCCGTTACCGGTCAGCGGCAGAGATCGGGGTCGGGAGCAATACTACGGCAGCCGGGGTGATTGCCGCTGCCGGGGGGAACGTCATCTGTACCGACATAAGGCAACCCGGGGGGAGTTCGGGCGTTCCGATCGTCATCGATGATATTTTCTCCCCGGATATGACCCTGTATGACGGCATCGAGGTGATCTATGCCATCCGGCCGGCGGAAGAGATGATGCCGGCCCTGATCGCCCTCGCCCGGCGCCTCGATTGCGATCTCATCGTGTATCATCTTGGATTCGAGGGATACGGAAACGGGGGCGAGATCATCGACTGCGGGGTGACACTCCACCAATATCACCGGGGTCAGAAACCGTCGAAGAGTGTCTTTTGAGATTTTTTATCCTTTTCCGGTTCTTCCTGGGATGGCCCTGCCTGCTCGGGAGCGCCGGCGGCCTGCCGGTTCTTTGAATCCGGGGAAGACATACGCCTGTCTGCGTCCTCTGCTCCCGGTGTCGCTGCGGCCGCTCGTTTCTGCTCACGTTTCTCGGCCGCTTCCCGTTCCTTCTCACGTTTCTTCTCCTCATCGGCAAGAGTTTTCACCACCTTCTGGGCCCGGGCCTTGTCGTGGATGAGGAGGTTCAGCTCATCGGAATCGAGCGAAAAATCACGTGCGAAGGTCGTCGGATCGCGGTCCGCAAGGGCGGAGACAAGGGAGAGGTACGTATCGCGGAGGGAGTGCTGGGACATGTGGAGGCCGGACGAGACCTTGTCGAGCATCCCGGTGCGGACCGCCTTCTGTTTCCGGTAACTCCCCATTTTTCTCCACCGCTCCGGGGACTGGATGCGGGCGTGGATGCCCGCTCCGCCGGCGGCATCAGAGACGCCGAGAATCATCAGAAGCGAGGCATACCGCCAGAGCGTGTAGTACTGGTGGCGGAAGGTGAGCCCGATATACTCGTCGGAACGCGCGAGACACTGGTATGCCCGGGAATAGCGATCCGCATCGTTTATATGGCCGAGATTCGCCTCGATCCACTGGGCGAGGGTATCCGGCGTTTCATCGACCTCGTAGGAGATCTTCATGAGATCCTCTCCCCCCGGTTTCCCGAACACGGCGGCCACCAGGTCGAAGATTGTCGATCGCTCATCCTTCCGCGAAGTGGAGATGTCCGCCTCGACGAGGGCTTCCCGGCCGATGGCGGCGGCTTCCAGCATGGTGATGGCGGCACGCATATCCCCGTGCGCCGCCTCGGCAATGTCCTTCAGGGCCTCGTCGCCGCAGGAGAGGTGTTCGCTGCTGCAGATGAACCGGAGGCGGGGAACGATCGATCGGGCCGGGAGGGCGCGAAACTGGACCGGGTCACTCCGCGACCTGATCTCTGCCGGAATCTGGTAGAGATCGTTTGCTATGAGGATCACCGGCTGGCGGGCGGTCCTGATCACCTCCAGGATTGCACGGGCGCCTCCCCGGTCTGCCGTACCATGGAGATTGTCGGCTTCATCGAGTAAAATGACCTTGCGCTCGGCACCGGTGAGGCTCCCGGTCTGGCTGCTGGTCCCTGCGATCCGGAGGATGACATCCTTTGTCCGCTGGTCGCTGGCGTTCAGCTCGATGACCTCCCAGTTCAGATCGGCGGCGAGGGCATACACGCTCGAAGTCTTGCCGGTGCCCGGCTTGCCGTAGAGGATCAGCGGACGGCTCTCCCGGGTCCAGGTCCGGCCCCATTCCACCATCTGACGGAGGGCGGTGCTGTTTCCGACCACCTCGTCCATGTGCTTCGGGCGGTATTTCGAGGCCCAATCCATGCCTATCTCTTCAACGGTGTATCAAATAAATTATCTCTGATGATGCCGAATGGATAGTAAGAACCGGATTATTCGAGGATTCCATGATGGTACATGACTGCTCCACCGCGAAGATTGCCGCCGTAGTCAGGGAATATGAAGGTGTCAGGAGGAAGCACGCCATCGGGGCGATGGTCCGGGCGATAAGGATCGAGGCTCCGGAAATCATTGCGTCTTTCGGCGAGGATGCAGCGGTCATCGAGCACGGGGACGAAGTCCTCCTCCTGGCTGCTGACGGTATCTGGAGCCGTCTCATGGAGGCCGATCCCTACTGGGCAGGCTACTGCTCTGTTCTCGTCAATATCCACGATATAGCGGCGATGGGGGGAAAACCCCTTGCCATGGTTGATGTCTTCTCCATCTCCGACAACCGCATCCAGAAAGAAGTGCTGGCCGGGATGCACGATGCCTCGCTCCAGTTCGGCGTCCCGATTGTCGGGGGGCACCTCCACCCCGACACTCCGTACAGCGTGATCGATGTGGCAATCCTCGGGATTGCCCCGAAGGACGCGGTCATCTACAGCCACACCGCCCGGGTGGGAGATGCGGTTATCGTCGCCGTCGATCTTGAAGGACGGGTCCATCCCTCGTGTGCCCTCAACTGGGACTCGGTCACCATGAAATCCGCCGACCAGGTGCGGGCACAGATCCGCCTCATGCAGGAACTCGGGAAGGACGGCCTCGTCTCTGCCGGGAAGGACATCAGCAACCCCGGCGTGATCGGCACACTCGGCATGCTGCTCGAAGTGAGCGGGAAAGGGGCACTGATCGAACTGGAACGTCTTCCGAAACCCGATCTCGCCGTGAATTACATGACGTTCGAACAGTGGATCCGGATCTATCCCGGGATGGGATTCGTGCTCACCGCACCGGAGGAGAACACCGGTGAGATCAGGAAGCGGTTCGACAAGGTCGGAATGACCGCGACGGTTATTGGTTCGGTCGATTCCACCAGGAAACTGGAGATCGTATACGGCGGAGAGGGCTCACCGGTTTTTGATTTCTCCCGGAACGGGGTCATGCGGCTCTTCTCCGATGATGGATCATGCCTGTGAGGACTATCGGGATCGGGATTGCCGGGGATGCGGAAAAGGTCATCCGGAGTATTGCCGGATCCACGACCAGATCATCCCTTGTCCTGTATACCCGGGACAGCACCATTCCCGTTCCGCCGCAGGCCGGGCTCACGCTCACCGTATGCGAGGACCCGGCCCAGTCCCTCGTTGCGGACCTCATGGACGGCCGCATCGATGCCGCTGTCCGGGGCACCCTCCCGGCGAATACAACGCTCTCCGCGCTGAAAGAAGCGTCAGGGGTGCAACGCCTGGAACGGGCCGCCCTCCTCGAAACTGCCCGGGGAGTAAAGTTTTTTCTGGCCCCTGTCGGTGTCGACGAGGGTTGGGAGATCGGTGAGCGGATCGAACTCGCCAGGAAAGCCCGGGCGATGGCGGTGCGGTTCGGTCTTCCGGACCGGGTCGGGGTCCTGTCCGGAGGCCGGACAGGGGATATCGGAAGGCATCCTGCAGTCGACAGGAGCCTTGCCGATGCAGAGCTCATCGCCCGCATGACCGGCGGAGTCCACTACCAGATCCTCATCGAGGATGCGGTCAGGGAGTGCGGCGTCATCATTGCACCTGACGGGATATCGGGAAATTTGATCTTCCGTACGCTCATCTTTCTGGGATCGGGTCGCGGACATGGCGCACCGGTCCTAAATATCGACAGAATTTTTGTGGATACCTCGCGCGCCACACCTGATTATGGAAATGCGATAAGAATGGCAGATTCTCTTTTAAAATAAGAAATCTAAGGATTCCATTGATTATTTTTATTTTAGGCTTTGATATGACGTTTTTTGCCGGATGAACAATGAGGTATCAGGGAGGTTTCCAGAGATTTGTTCACAGTGGTTCCCGATAGGCTATTGCAGGGAATATAGGTCATAATTCGCGAAATGTTTAAATATTTCCTGATATACTTTTGTTTTGAGGTAATATTATGGCAGATTTACCTATTGCTGCAGTTGTGAGAATTGCCAAGAAGAATGGTGCTGAAAGAGTTGGTTCCGATGCAGCCGCCGCCCTTGTGGCAAAGGCGGAGGATTACATCGCGAACCTGACCAAAGAAGCGAACCGGCTCGCGCTCCATGCGGGCAGGAAGACGATCAAGGAAGAGGACGTAGAACTTGCGGCAAAGTCCGCATAACATCACTCTTTCCCTTCAAATCCAATCAACCGCAGCAAAAATCAAGGTGGCATCAACATCTTTTCTCCGGACGCCCTGGTAGCGGATGCAGCTGACAGGTTCCGGCACGCCGTGACGATCCTTGGCCGATCATAGGCCGGAAGTGCCGTGCAAAGATGCGTGGCGCAAACATTTTAACCCAAAAATCGACTATCAGTTTGCCCTCGGATGAGGGAACAGGGGGGTTTGATGAACAGGATGGGGCCGGAGATGCTGGAAAAACCAGACCTGACACATCCCGTTCCCGATACCCGGATGCAACCAGAGGAAAACTCACAACAGTATTATACGCGAGCCGTTGAGCCTGTCGGCTCCGTTCTTCCGGTCAAAGGATCAGGCACGCCTGATGCAACGGTCTTTTCTCCGGAACTTAATTCTTTTCTCATGTCTGCCGATCGGGATAACCTGATTGCGGCGATCACCGCTCTCGGGAAACTCGGCGATAGGAAGGCGGTAGAGCCTCTCTTCCGGGCCTGCATGGACGAGGACGACCGTGTGAAACAGGCGGCCCGTGAAGCCCTGGCGGCAATTGCCCGGAAATCCCGCTAGCAAAAAAAATACCGGGGTGAAAGGAACCGTCTAGAGGACACCCTTGGTGCTCGGGATATCACTCATCCCTTCGACGAGTGCAACCGCCCCGGAAAGCGCAATGCCAAATGCTTTGAAGACCGCTTCACACTGGTGGTGATCATTCCGGCCATGGAAGAGGATGTGAACGTTCAGGCCGGCCTTGGTGCAGAGGCTGTGGAAGAAATGCTCAAAGACGTCATGGTCGATGCCTCCGATTGTCTTTGCCGAGAAACAGCCCTGGTAGACAAGGTAACTCCGGCCTCCGCAGTCGAGGGCAACAGTCGCGAGCGATTCGTCCATAGGGACGATGGCATGGGCAAACCGGCGAATGCCCCTCCCGTCTCCCACAGCTGTCCGGATGGCCTCCCCGAGAACGATTCCAATATCCTCAACGGTATGATGTGCATCGACATGGAGATCACCCGTTGCCCGGCAGGTGAGATCGAAGCGTCCATGGCGGGTCATGGCCTCGAGCATGTGGTCGAGGAAGGCAATCCCTGTGCTGATGGTTGCCGACCCGGTTCCTTCAAGGACAAGCCGGACAGAGATATCGGTCTCCCGGGTTGTTCGCGAGATTTCAGCGGTCCTCATCTGCTGCCTCCAGGGCTTCGCGCAGGGAGAGTTTTCCCGAGTACAGCGCAGAACCCAGTACTATCCCATGGGCGCCAATCGCTTTTAATACTGTGATGTCAGCGGGGGAGGAGACTCCTCCGGCAACGACCACGGGAATGGAGACCGATTCGATCAACCGGGCAACGGGGTCAGGAGAGATTCCCCGTTGCAGCCCCTCGACATCGACATTGGTATAGAGGAGCGATCCTGCCCCCAGGTCCGCAAACGTGCGGCCCCAGTCGATGTAGTCGCCGGCGGTCTTCTCCCATCCCTCAACGGCAATCTTCCCCTGGCGGGCATCGACACCGGCCATCACCCTCCTGCTGCCGAACCGGTCGGCAAGTCTCGATATCAGGTCCGGTTCCCGTACCGCGCTCGTGCCGAGAATAACCCGCTCGACACCGAGATCAAGCCACCCTGCGGCATCCTCAAAGGACCGGATACCCCCGCCCAGCTGGACCGGTATACCAATCTCGTTGATCATCTCCCGGAGTACGGCAGCATTCCGCCGGGAGTCACCGAATGCTCCGTCGAGGTTAATGATGTGGAGATGCCGGGCACCTTCCTGCATCCACCGGCGTGCACAGTCACCCGGGGTTCCGAAATCGGTTGCCGTTTCGCGCCGGCCCTGGACCAGCTGGACGCATCGTCCGCCGAGGATATCGACAGCAGGAAAGACGATCATATCAGCGGATCATCCGTTCTATGGGCATCACCAGGATGTCGCGGGCTCCGGCCCGTTTCAGCCGGTTGATGAGGCCATAGACCCGTTCTTCACTCACCACCGCATGGACGGCCACCAGGTCTTCCCGTGAGGCGACCTCCATGACGGTCGGGCCTGAGAGCCCGGGGAGTACGTTCCTGATCTCGTCGAGGCAGGAACGCTGGGCGTTCATCATCAGGTAGCACTGGCCCCGGGCACGGAGCACGCTCTCCAGGGCGAGAACAATCTCCTCGATCTTCTCCCTTTTGGCCAGGTGCGCCTCGCGATGTGCAATCAGGATGGTGCTCGTGGTGAGAACTTCAGCGATCACCCTGAGCCGGTTCGACCGGAGGGTCTCCCCCGAGCTCGAGAGATCGAGGATGGCATCGGCAATACCGAGGTGGGGGGTAACCTCGCAGGCACCACCGACCGGGACGATGGTGACCGGAATGCCGAGGCCCGAGAAATACTGCGTGGCGATCCGGGGAAATTCCGTGGCAATCCTGGCACCGGAGAGATCGCCGGGGGTCTCGACCGGGGCTTCATCCCTGACCGCGAGTACGAGGTTCGCTTTCCCGAAGCGGAGATCCAGCAGCTCTTCAACATCAACCTCGCGTTCGCTCACCATGTCCCTGCCGGTGATCCCGAGATCGGCAGCTCCGTTTGCCACGTACTCGGGGATATCGATGGGACGGGCGAACAGGACCTCGATGTGCGGATCGGGGGTCCGTGATATCAGGCGGCGGTCGCCCTTGTCGAGAAGATGGAGGCCGCTCTTCTCCATCAGCTCCATGACAGGACCGGCAATCCTCCCCTTGTTCGGGATGGCGAGCCGTACCAGCGGCTCTGAAGGACCCTGCCCCGGGAGCCTGCCCTTTTCAGAAGGTTCGTACTTCGCCACGGATGATCTTCTCTGTCATGCAGGTGATGTCTGCAAGCCCCGAATCTATGATCGCCTCGATATCGTCACTGATATCCTGGAGCCGGAAATCGGGCTGCATCAGGATCTGGATGCTTGCGACCAGCGGCTGATCGATGGGTTTTCCTATCTGGGAGAGGAGCCTGATATAGATCTCTTCGATGCCCTCGACCTCACGGGCGCACTGCTGGGCCAGCTCCGTCGAGAGTATATTGTAGATCTTTCCGATGTGATTGATGGGATTTTTCCCGCTTGTGGCTTCCATGCTCATGGGCCGGTTGGGGGTGATCAGGCCATTACAGCGGTTGCCCCGTCCGACCGATCCGTCATCGCCCATCTCGGCAGAGGTTCCGGTGACGGTCAGGAAGACGCTACCGGTGTCGATATCGTCCGCGGTGTTGACATCCACCACCACCATCCGGTTGGTGAAGTTCCTTGCCACGATCCCGACCTGCTCCTTCAGCACCTCCTTGTTCTCGATATACTCGTGCAGGCCCGAACAGTACCGGTCGACCATGGCGCACGCGAGGGTCAGGGTGATGGTATTGCCGTCGCGGAGCCCCATGATCTTGATGTCCTGTCCGATGGCCGGATATTTCGGACGGAGGGTGTAGTCGATGAAATCGCTCACTTCACGGACAATGGTCTCGGTCTCGGAGAATGGTGCGTGCCCGACACCAAATGAGGTGTCATTCGCCCGCGGGGTTGACTCCTGGCAGGGTTTGAAGACGTCCCGAAGGTCGGTGGAACCCGTTCCCAGGCGGCAGTCGATGATGATGTCCCGCTCAAGGTTAAGGTTGGTGAGCGTGGTCCTGAGGTAGCTCCGGGCGGCTTCGAGGGCGATGGCATCGGTAGGGATGTTGATTCCGTCGAACTGCTTTGTGGCACGACCATCGAGGAGCATGTAGATCGGGCGGATTACTTTTCCCCCGCCGTATCTCGGACGGGATTCCCCGGCGACGATCTCTCCCTGGTCGGTATTGTGGTGGAGCACGGCGCCGCATTCTTCAAGGTATGCCCGGGATAGTGCACGGCTGATCGATTCTGCAACGCCATCGGCAAGGCTGTCGGGATGGCCGATACATTTTCGCTCGACGAGCTCGATCTCCTGCTGTTCGAGCGGTATCTGCTGCAGTGCCTCCACTTTGATATTCCTCTTCATCAGGTCTCAAGTCTCCCGCTGCTGTTAATCATTATACAGACGCTGGGAAATCATTTAATCATTCCTTTTGGCGCCCGGCAGGCAGAATGCTGTCGCCAGGGTGAAATGGCCGGGGAGCGGGACAGGTGCCGCTCCGGAAGGCCAAAGATATTTGGAGGTCGCGCTCGATATCCTGCAGGCGGGAGAAGGTATGGATCGGGGCAGGGAATTTTTGGAAACGCCGGATGTTCCGCCATCCGCGTTCTTTACCATTGTCGATGACGGCATGCAGGGACTGATCCGGATCGCATCGATCGGTGCTGCATCCGGGGCGGGGCTCTTTGATGCGCTCGAAGAAAAACCGGGGACCGCGGCAGCGTTGTCGGATTCTCTTGCCATTCCTGAATCCATACTCGCCCGCCTGCTCGATCTCCTCTGCCAGACCGGGCTGCTCTCCCGGTCAGGCCGGGAGTACCGGAACACTCCTCTCGCATCCACCTACCTGGTTTCCACCTCACCCTACGCTCAGGTGCACTACCTCCGCAAGAACATGGTATACCTGGAGGAGATCTGGGCAGACCTCGCGAATCGGCTCATCGCAGGCCCGCTCATATTCGACCAGGATCGGTTCTTCCGCGGTCTCAGCCTTCCGGCCATGGCCGATACCGCGCTCTGCGGGCGGCTGCAGCGGACCGTGAGGGAGGTTGCATCGCTTCCCGGGTTCCGATCCTGCAGAAAGATGGTTGACCTTGGCGGTGGGCACGGTCTCTATGCCATTGCCTTCACCTTCATACATCCCCTCCTGCATGCCACGGTCTTCGATCTCCCCCACATCGTGCCGCTTGCCGACCTGTACATCAGGAAGTACGGCGCTGAACGGGTCTCGACCATGGGAGGGAATTTCTTCTCCGACAGTTTCGGAACCGGCTACGACCTCGTCTTCTCATCGTCGAACCCCAGCGGAAAGGCAACCGGACTCATCCCGGGTATTGCCGCTGCGCTCAACCCCGGGGGTCTCTTCGTGAACGTGCAGTCCGACGGCCACGATGAACGGGATGTGTACCGGGCGCTCGAGTGGGAACTCTGGAGTATCGGAACGGCCGAGAAGGGGAAGGGTGCGTATACCCGGGAACAGCCGTTTCTCACCGATGAATATCGCCGTGCCCTTGATGCAGCAGGGCTCTCCCTGCTGCGGGAGCTCCCCATCATTGACGATTACCATGCCGATACCAGTGTCCGGATGATGGTAGCCCGAAAACAGGTGGGATCAGGAATGTCCGGTGCAGGGTGATACACTCAGCAGCCGGGCAGGAAAAAAAGGTTGCCGGATTCTCCGGGTCGTTCTATCTTCCAAACAGCCGTCGCCATCCGCCTTTCCTGGAGGCTTCTTCCGGTTCGGCCTCCTGGTACTGGTGAAGCGGAAGGTGGAGGTGGCTCACCGAAGCCTCCTCGTGGGTCTGGTGCACCTTCGTGCCACAGAACGGGCAGAAGTTCGCCAGGGGGGGGAGCTTCTTTCCGCAGTGGAAACAGAACATGATCTGGGCCGGTGCCGCAGGGCCCTTTACCTGCGGTGCCGCTGCGAGGGGGGCCTGCTTTTCCGGTTGCAATGCGGCGGCACCGGATGGAGATCGCTCCCTGGGGGGGACTTCTTTTGGGGTCGGAAAAACAATGGTATCGGAGAGTGCACGGGCTTCCTGGGAGATAGCCGCTCTCTCCCGGGCCTCCCCGGTCCGTTCCTGTGCCGGAGCCCCGATCGTCCCCGGGGTGGCATGGGCGATCAGGTGCACCCATTCTTCTGCTTCCGATGCCCGGTCCTCGCCCGCATGGGCGAAGGTCATCTTCATGGTACGGATGTCGTCTTCCGCTGTCCGGACCGAGAGCACGATCACCGGCTCCCGTGCCGGGCTCTCTTCCAGGTACGAGGAGAGGATCGCGTCTACCGGTATCTCTTTTGCCGTAACACCCGGTTTCGGGTCGTTCTGGTCGATGAGAAAGAACCGCCGGTTGGTGAGGTAGGCCTCAAACCTGAATTTCTTGATCTGGATGTCTGAGGAGCAGATCCGGAGTTCTTCTCCCGGCATGAGATACCGCTCCGCACCCGCGGGCTCACCGGCAGGGACCGGATCCTGTGCATCAAACTGACTGGTATTCATACTATGTTCCCGAACGTACTTTCTTTTTGGTCTTCTGCCTTAAATTGTTTCAGGGGAGGGGAAATCGCTCCATCGCGGCGTTCTCTGCAGGAATTCAGATCAGTTTCCTGATGAGGGCAGGGATATCTGACGGCCGGGAGGCAACGGGGACCTCCATGGCCTTCAGCCGCTCGATCTTGGACCGGGCATCACCTTCTCCACCTTCAATGATGGCACCGGCATGTCCCATCCGTTTTTCTGGCGGGGCTGAAACCCCGGCGATATATGCCGCGATCGGCAGATCCGTCGAACGGGCGCCTTCTTCTTCGAGTGCGCCGCCAACCTCTCCGATAAGGACCACGGCACGTGTCTGGTCGTCCTCTTCAAATCTTCGGAGCACGTCGGTAAAGGTCTGACCGATGACCGGATCCCCACCGATTCCCACGATAGTGCTCTGCCCGAGTCCCGCCCTGGTGAGCTGATCGACAATCTCGTAGGTGAGGGTCCCGCTCCGTGAGATAACCCCGATATGACCCCGGGAGGATAGGTGGACCGGCATGATCCCCATCTTGACCTCGCCGGGTGAAAGGAGACCTGGGCAGTTCGGCCCGATCACGGCGCAGTCGTTCAGCTTCGCGTACGAGATTGCCTGCATGCTGTCATGAACCGGGATATGCTCGGTGATGGCCACCACGAGGGAAAGCCCGGCTGCAGCTGCTTCCATGATCGAGTCTCCGGCTGCGAATGCGGGAACAAAAACAATCGCTGCCGACGCGTCCTGTTCTTTCAGGGCGTCCCGGATGCTGTTATAGACCGGGACGCCGGATACTTCCTGCCCTCCCTTTCCGGGGGAGACTCCGGCAACTACGCCACGGCCGCCGACCTGCCGGGCATATTCATTGATGAGGGAGATATGGAAGGCCCCCTGCTTCCCGGTCGCGCCGGTTACCACGATCCCGGTATTCTTGTCCCCGTAAATCATTGCACCGCCTCCACGGCAGCCCGGACCGCCTCTTCCATGCTGTCCAGCATACGGTACCCGCGTCCATCCAGGATTTTCCGCCCTTCCTCTTCGTTTGTCCCCGCGAGCCGGACGATAACCGGCTGGGCGATGCCGGCGCTGATGATGCCTCGTGCAACATCGTCACACCGCGTGATGCCCCCGAGGAGATTGACCACGATCACCTTCACCGTGGGATCGGATGCCACCAGCCGGACCGCATGCATCACCCGCTCCTGGTCCGCTCCACCACCGACATCGAGGAAATTCGCTGCTTTCCCGTGGTAATACTCGATCAGGTCGAGGGTGGCCATGGTCAGACCTGCACCATTCCCGATGACGCCGATCGTTCCGGCCAGTTCGACATAGGAGAACCCGTGCTGCTCTGCCGCCCGCTCCCGCTCGGTCAGATCCCGGTTCTGGGTGATACCCTGGCGGTTCAGGGCATTGTCATCGATGATCAGTTTGGCATCCGCAGCAAAGGGTCCTCCGGGGGTGGTGACCAGGGGATTGATCTCCGCGAGGAGCGCATCCCGGGCAAGGAACACCGCGTACAGGTTCTGGATAACCGGCCCGAGTTCTTTCGGCGCAGAGCCCAGGAGGTTCCTCAGCATGAACGGGGGAATCCGGTTCAGCAGGAGCGGAAGAGAGGCTTTCCTGATGGCGTCAGGCTTTTCCCGTGCCAGGGTCTCGATATCCACGCCCCCGGATTCGGTGAAGAGGATGAGCGCCTGCTTTGAGGAGCGATCGACGGCGATGCTTGCATAGTACTCATGGGTGATGGCCAGCCGTTCCTCGACGAGGATCTCCCTGACCGGGATTCCCTTGATCGTCGTTTTGAAGAGTTCTCCCGCGATCTTCTCCCCGTTTGTCCGGTCGGCCATCAGGATGCCGCCGGCTTTCCCGCGCCCGCCGACATCGACCTGGGCCTTCAGGACAAATCCGGGAGGGAGATCCCCGATGCGGCCTGCGAGTTCTTCCGGCGACCTGATCACGCTGCCCCGGGGGACCGGGATACCATGCTCGGCTAAGATTGCTTTTGCTTCATATTCCAGCAGTTTCATCCATGCATCACCTTTTCGGCCAGTTCAAAGCCTTTCTTCATCGCCTTGAGGTTCAGTTCTTCCGTTCCCCGTGGCACCGAGTCGAGGATTGCCTTTTCGATTGCCTCGCGGCTCACCACGCCGGTTGCCGCAACCAGCGCCCCGAGCATGATGATATTGGCCACGATATCCCTGCCCAGGGACTCGCGGGCCTCTTTCGTGGCCGGAATCTCGATGCAGCGGCAGGAAGGCCGGGAATGAACCAGGCTTGAATCGACCAGCATGATCGCCCCCCCACTCACCGATACGCCGTACTTCTCAAATCCCTCCTGGGACATAATCACGTAGATGTCCGGCGAGGTGACTTTCGGGAAAAGTACCGGTTCGTCATCGATGATCACCGCGCTCATCGATGCCCCGCCCCGTGCTTCCGGTCCGTACACCTGGGTCTGTACGGCGTACTTGTTATCGTACATCACTGCCGCCCTGCCGACGATTACCGCGGCAAGGATGATTCCCTGCCCGCCAAAGCCGGAGAACCTGATCTCGGTCCTCATTTCCGCACCCCCAGCGGCGGTCGGTTTCGCCGGGCAAGTTCCCCGATGACAATCATATCGTCCGGGATCTTCTTCCCTTCCTCACGCATCCGGTCTGCTTTCTGGACCAGGAGAGCATGTGATTTGAAGAACTCGATCTGGTCCATGACCTGCCGGAATTTGTTTCTCCGGCCGAAGTTCGTTGGGCACTGGACCAGGGCTTCGATGAATGAGAAGCCGGGGGTCTCGAGACCGGTTCTGACGGCACGGATGAGCTCCTTGACATGATAGGAGGTATACCGTGCAACGTAGTTCGCACCCGCGGCTGCCGCCAGTCCGCAGAGGTCGAAGGCCGCCTCGGCCGAACCGTACGGGGTGGTGGTGGAGAGGGCGCCCTGCGGCGTGGTGGGACTTCCCTGCCCGCCGGTCATCCCGTAGATCATGTTGTTCATACACACAACCGTAAGATCGATATTCCTCCGGCAGGCATGGATAAAGTGGTTCCCGCCGATTGCGGCGAGATCTCCGTCCCCGGTAAAGACGATCACCCGGAGATCGGGATTGGCCATCTTGATCCCGGTTGCAAAGGCAATTGCCCTACCATGGGTGGTATGCAGGGAGTCGGCGACGATGTATCCCGGTGCACGGGAGGAACAGCCGATTCCTGAGACGAAAACGGTCTCGTCCTTTGTCCATCCCATCTGGTCGACCGCCGACAGCGTGCAGTTGATCACGGTCCCGTTGCCGCATCCGGCACAGTAAATGTGGGGAAGACGGTCGTCCCTGAACCATTCATCGTAGCTCATGCGAGCTCCTCCAGGAGGCGGGCCAGGTCGGACGGGTTGTGGAGTTCCCCTCCGAGTTTCGGAACCGGGATGACGGTCCGGTCAGTGTGCCGTTCTATCTCCCGGGCAATCTGCCCCATGTTCAGCTCGGGCACGATGAACGTCTCCGCATTTGCGAACCGGGAGAGCAGCGACTCTGCAAACGGCCAGACTACTTTCAGCCGGAGGTGGCCGACATCGTCGCGGCGGATGTCATGGAGAACCTGTTCGACTGCCCGGGACGGCGCTCCGTATGAAATGAACACGACCTGCGCATCCGGGTTGATGACATCACAGGAAGCGATGGTGTTCCTGGCGGATTCCACCTTGTTCACCAGGCGCGTCACCAGATCTTCGTGGACAGACGGGCTCGTTGCACAGGGATATCCGCGCTCATCGTGGGTGAGGCCGGTCACGTGCACGCCGTAGCCTTTCCCGAATGCCGGGAAGCCGGGCACCAGGCTGTCGCCGGCCCGGAACGGGAGATTCCCTTTCTGCAGGGGTATTCGGTCATCGCGGGTGACCGTGTCAGGGACCACCAGTTTCTCCCGCATGTGCCCGATGATCTCGTCTGCCATCACGAAGACCGGGATCCTGAAGCGATCGGCAAGGTTGAAGGCCTCTGCCGTGAGGTCGTACATCTCCTGCACGCTGGCCGGTGAGAGGGCAATCACGCTGTAATCGCCGTGGGAACCGAACCGGCACTGGAGCATGTCGCCCTGGGCTGCCATGGTCGGCTGCCCGGTGGAAGGACCTCCCCGCTGGATATTCACCACCACGCACGGGGTCTCGGTCATGACCGCAAACCCGAGGTTCTCCATCATCAGCGAAAACCCGGGCCCGCTCGTGGCGGTCATTGCCCGTGCCCCGGTCCATGATGCGCCGATGACCGCCGCGATTCCGGCGATCTCGTCCTCCATCTGGATAAAGACCCCTCCCGTCTTCGGGAGCTTGAGGGCCATGTGCTCGGCAATCTCGGTGGAGGGAGTGATCGGGTATCCCCCGAAGAACCGGCAGCCGGCGGCAAGCGCCCCTTCCGCACAGGCGGTGTTCCCCTGCATGAATTCAATGCGGCTCAATATTCAATCGCCACCTTCACGGGCTCACAGGCCCCCTCCTCTTCCCAGGATATCGCCTGGTCAGGGCAGATCATCTGGCACACCCCGCAGAGCGTCCGTCCGTACAGGTGCTGCAGCCGGCAGTTTGCACACCGCTCGGGACGGTCAAGCTCCGGGACGATAACTCCCCGCCGGTTTGCTGTGGTACCGGGCTTGAAGATCCGGTAGGGGCAGACCAGGGTGCAGAGGTTGCAGCCTTTGCACCGGCTCTCATCGATTACCAGTCTCATGGGATGGTCCTGTACCTATATGGTGAATCGTCTGTCGAATTGTAATTTTGCTTCCCGTTCCACGGCTCCGAAGAGATCCCCTCCCCGGGAATCGATTCCCACCACGAGGGGCAGGTGATCTGCCTCGATGATCCAGATCGCCTCGGCCATCCCGAGGTCTTCATAGTAGACCCCGCGGAGCGTCATCCGGGATGCGGCGAGCACGGCACATCCGCCGGTCAGGGCAAGGTACACACCCCGTCCTTTCAGCTGGTCGACAACCCCGCTTCCCATCCCCCCTTTCCCGATCAGGGCACGGACCCCGGCATCGAGGAGAAATCCGGTCAGGCGGTTCAGCCGGGCAGAGGTCGTCGGTCCTGCAGCGAGAATGCGGGACCCGCTGATCACCGGTCCGCAGTGGTATACCGCGGCACCTTCGGGATCAAAGGGAATGCCGTCCCGCATCATCCGCAGGTGGGCCTCATCCCTGGCGGTATAGATGGTGCCCGAGAGGGTCACCTGGTCTCCTGCACGGAGATCGAGTACCTCCCGGGAGAGCGGGGTCGCCAGGTGAACCGGGGTCACCAGACAACCTCCCGTGTCGCCCTCCGGGCCGCCCAGCACTGGACATTCACGGCCACCGGTAGCGAGGCGGTATGGCATGAGGCCGTCTTTACCTTCACCGCAAGGGCGGTGGTCTTCCCGCCGAGCCCCATCGGGCCGATGCCGAGGGCGTTCACCGCATCGCAGAGATCCTGTTCGAACGGATCCATGTGATCGACGGGTTCAAGGAGTGCCTCCTTTGCCAGGGCGGCCACGCCGTCGAATGTTCCCCCGATACCGACGCCGAGCACGACCGGAGGGCAGGGCCTGCCGCCGGCAACCAGCATGGTTTCTGCAACGAAACGGGGAATCCGGTCATGTTCGGTTGGCAGGAACATGGCGAGGCGCGACATGTTCTCCGCCCCTGCACCCTTGGGAAGAACGGTGATCTCCAGCCGTTCTCCGGCTCGGATATGTATCGCGGGCATACCCGGTCCGGTATTGTCTCCCGAATTCCTCCGGTCCAGCGGGGAAACGACATTGGGTCGGAGCGGGATCTCGCGGGTCGCCTTCCTGACACCGTCGGCGACCGCATCCATGAGGGCTGCGGTGAGCGGGACGGTCGGAGGAACGGTGAGGTAGACGACGGGTACACCCGTATCCTGGCAGATCGGCACTCCCAGGCGACCGGCAAGGGAGATATTCTCGAGGATCCGCCCGAGTTCCTCCCGGGCGATCGGACTGGTCTCGTTTTCGGCGGCATGCCTGATGGCAGCCACGACATCGGGAGGGAGCCGGACCTCTGCGTCCCGGAATGCCTGGCAGGTGGCTTCGGATACCGCGGTGAATAATCTCTCTCCTGACGGTAGAAGCATCATTAGGAGTGAGGAAATGAACTCTATAATTATTTCCATCCGGGGTTGTCCGCCGGAAAAAAAGATCGGGGGTTAATTCGGTGAAGGCTCGGTAACGGGAGCCGGTGCGACTGCCTTCTCCACGATGGTGATATAGGAGGGGGAGGGGAGTTTATGGCCACCGGCCTTCATGGCCGTTTTTGCCTTGTCCACGTACTGGGAGGTGGTATAGGTCGTGAAGATGATCTGGTCGCTCCCGACCCGTGCCGCTGTTCCGACGGCTTTGCCGAAAGCGAGCCGCATCCCCTCGGACACACGGTCCGCACCCGCACCGGTTGCCTGCTTGTTCTCCCGGAGGACGTGGTGGGGGAAGACACGGAGCTTCAGGTGGAAGTTCATCCTGCCGATCTCCTTCAGCAGCTTCCGGTTGATGCTGATACGGGCTGCTTCCAGTGCCGTATGGCGTATCTGGCAGGTCTCTTCGACAATAAGGTTCACCTCAACGGGGAATTCCTGAGAAAGGTTTCCCATGTCAAACTGGACGATCTTGCTCCCCGGGATACCGCCCATATATTCCCGTCTTGTATAGGCCCGCTTTGAAACATTCCTATACATTTTGCCTGGTTTTCGTACCATGGTATCTCACTCTCGAAAACGGACCCGGCTCGAGACCCCGGGAAATCCCCTGGAGCCCTGGAGCAAGTCACGACTGCTTTTATAAAATGGAGATGGTATCTATTAAATTTTATTGAAGGGAGCACTTCGGCTGGGCGATGAGATCGAGAACCTGGCGCCGGACCTTTGCAAATTCGATGCTTGTTCGATTGCGGGGGCGGTCGAGGTCGATGGTGACAATCTCACAGATACTGCCCGGCCGGGATGTCAGAACGATCAGCCGGTCACCGAGGAACACAGCTTCGTCGACGCTGTGGGTAACGAATATGATTGTCTTTTTTGTTTTCTCCCAGATCTCGAGCAGCTCTTTCTGGAGCAGATTCCGGGTCTGGGCATCGAGAGCACCGAACGGTTCGTCCATCAGGAGGACGACCGGGTCAAGGGCCAGGGCCCGTGCGACCGCTACCCTCTGTTTCATCCCCCCTGACAACTCCGAGGGGTAGCTTGCCCTGAACTGGGATAACCCGACGAGATCGAGGTACTGATCTGCAATACGGTACCGCTCTTCCCGCTCGATTCCCTGCATTTCGAGCCCGAAGGCGACATTATCTATCACATTCCGCCATGGAAAGAGCGAATATTCCTGGAACACGATCCCGATCTTCGGATTCGGACCCCGGATCTCCTCTCCGTCAAGGATGATCTCTCCCGAAGTCGCCTGATCGAGGCCCGCGACCATGCGCAGAAACGTTGTTTTTCCGCAACCCGATGGCCCCAGGACGCAGATAAACTCTTCCTGGCGAATGGTAAGATTAATATTTTCAACTGCCGTCAGAAGTTCTCCGTCATCGCGGACAAAACTCCTGGTCAGGTTTCTTATTACAAGGTCTCCCATATCATGCCACCTCGCCACTCCGCCATCTGAGGAAATGGCGGTCTATGTAGTACCGGAAAAGCCAGTCAAAGAAAAGACCGATCATTCCCAGGAGAAGCATATAGACGACAACACTGTCCATCTGGTGTAGGTTATAGAAGAACCACAGCTTCTGGCCGAGCCCGTACTTGGAGACTCCGAACAGTTCTGCAGCAACCAGACACATCCATCCAACACCGGAAGCAATCCGTATTCCGGCAGCGATCTGGGGGAGTGCCGACGGAAAAGCAATATACCGGATAAGTGCCCCGTTACTGGTACAGCCGAGCATTTTTCCTGCCTCGACAAAAATCCGTGGTATACCCCGGAATCCCGAATACGTGTTTATAAGGATCGGGAATACCGCACCGATAAAGATGACGAACCCTGCCGATGCATTCGTCAGTCCGAACCATACGATTGCAAAGGGTATCCAGGCGAGAGGGGGTATCGGACGTATAATCTCGATAACGGGGTCGAGAAAAGAATCGATTCCCCGGAACCAGCCCATTGCTATCCCTATGGGAATACCGATGAGCAGTGCTGTGCCAAGACCGATGCCGAAATGGATCAGACTTACCCAGATATCCTTCAGGATGGTGCCAGACCCGATAAGGGCGAGGAACGCGGTGGCGACGTCGATGGGGGAAGGAAGAATAAACGGATTTTTTACGACCAGCGATGCGAGAGCCTGCCAGAGGAGCAGGGAGAGGAGAATGGCGAGTACACCAAGCCACCTGTCGGAGATCTTTTTACCAAAAAGCTTCAAAGAAATGCAGCCCCGGAGCGCTCATTCGCGCTGATAGTATCTTCAGGGTGTTTCATACGACCTGGCTATCGTTTCGTTCATGAACCCTCATCATTATCCAGTCCAGTCGGTAAAAAAAGAACCGGAGAAGATTCAACTCGTCGCCTTCTGATACAGCGTCAGATCGAAGAGTTGATCCTGTGTCAGGGGTTGTTTGATATAGCCCAACTCGTACTGGATTTTTGCATAATCCATGACCGGGTCGACAATGGCTGCCGGATCGGTAACAAACTCGCCGTCCCAGGTTCTTAATGATTCCCTGACGACTTCCACATCAGCACCGGTCTTTGCTGCGTAGATTGCTGCAGCCTCATCGGGATTCTCCACGGCGAATTCGGTTGCCTTGATATGCGTCCTGATAATCTGCTCCACGATCTCCGGGTGTTCCCGGATCAGGCTGCCACTTGCCACAAGGACGCAGCAGGTATGACCGGGATACATCTCGCCAGATTTTACTATGGTTTTCCCACTCCCGCTGGCTTCAATAACCGCGGGCGAGGGGTGCGGCAGGAACACGGCGTCCACTTTGCCGGCAGTAATTGCCGTTACCGCATCGCCCGGTCCCATCCCGATGATATCGACATCATTGTCCGGATCGACATTATTGGCTTTCAACCAGTCACGCAGAACAGTATCCTGGATAGTTCCTGCCTGGAACGTAGCGATTTTAAGCCCTTTTAATGATTCAGGTCCGGTGTACTCAAGCCCGGTCCGGAGAACCAAATCCGATCCCTGCGTATTGACACCGGCAACGATCTTGGCATCGAGACCTGTGCTCACCGCCGAAAGAACGGGCGCCGCCCCAACGTACGCAACATCAAGATCGCCGGCGAGCATGGCCTGCATCTCGGGGGCTCCCGTGGGGAAAACGTAATCAGTGACGTTTTTTACTCCGTAGGGAGCCAGATCCTGCTGCCACCATCCTTTTTCCATGGCAATCATATGGGCTACCTGATGGGTACTCGGCTGGTACCCAATCCGGATTTTGGCAGGTTCGCCGCCCGGCTGGCTGGTGCAGCCGGCTAATAAAAGAGCCAGAACCACGGTTGCGGCAAGCACAACCCAGAGAGGATGTTTCATAGGTACTAGGTTTTGCTCAAAACCTATAAATTCTATTATTGAGTCAAAAGAATTATACAATTGTAATGATTTATACAATTTATTATACAATAAAACTATTTATTATAGTTATACGTCCATTTTTCTTCTCATAATGCTAGGTATTGTGGACAGAAGTAATATATATCCGCATCAGATTATCCTTTCTGTATCTATTTATGGTACTCAGTGACCCTATCGACCGGCTCATGCGCGCAGCCCTGGTGTCTGACCAGGAGTTTGTCCGGGCACTCCACCAGATCATGAAGAGCGACCTCAGGATCAGTGTCCGTGAGCTTTCCGAGAAGAGCGGTATCGCACAGAGTTCGCTCTATAAAATCCTCCATGGACAGCGGTCGCCGAATCTCTCAACGCTCCGTTCGATCGTCCATGCCCTGCGTCTCTTTGAAGGGAGCGGGGAAGGGGAATTCATCGGCCTCATCGCAGCCCGGCCGGTGCTCGATACCGTCCAGGAGCGGCATGCCGAGGTGGACGGCAAGCGGATCCGGGTCAGGGAATATCCCGTCTATACCATGGAAGATGCCATCGTCGCCGCGGTCCGCGCCGAACGCGAGGGGGCGACCGCGATTGTCTGTGCACCCATCGTCTCCAGCATCATCGAGCAGCTGGTCCATATCCCGGTTGCCACCATCGTACCCCGGGGATCGGTGCAGCGTGCCATCGAGCTTGCCGCCCGGAAGGCATGGCTTTAATCATTTTTCCCGTCCTTCAATAGGATCAGAGGTTGTTTCACCGATGCGCAATGATGTGGTGCGGCGGGGCCGTCTGACGGGCGAGCGGTCCGGCGAGATGATGCACTTTCTCTCCTCGATGGAAGCAGACCGGCACCTGGCCGACGCGGATGTTCTGGTCGATATTGCACATGTCATGATGCTGCACAAACAGCGGATCATCGAACCCGGGACAACAAAGGATCTGCTCTCCACACTTCTCAGGCTCTATGACGATGGCATCCCCGAGTCGGTCTTCGGGGAGCAGTTCGAGGATATCCATGCCGGGATCGAATCGTTTCTCATCGAGGGCAGCGGGGAAGAGACCGGCGGAAGGCTGCATTCCGGGAGATCCCGGAACGACGAGGTTGCCGCATGCCTGCGGATACGCATCCGTGAGGATATCCTCCGTCAGCTCTCGATCCTCTGCAGGCTGCGCGGAGTCCTCCTCTCGCTTGCGGCGGACCACCAGGGCACGGTCATGCCCGGGTTCACCCACTTCCAGCATGCCCAGCCAACAACGCTCGCCCACTACCTCCTCTCCTACGAGCAGGCATTCTCGCGTGATTTCGAACGTCTGATGGAAGCATTCCCGAGAGTGAACCGGTCTCCGCTCGGTGCTGCAGCCTTTGCTTCAACCGGCTTTCCCGTCAACCGTGAATATACCGCGGACCTGCTCGGTTTTGACGGAGTCATCGGGAACACCATGGATGCCGTGGCCTCACGTGACTTTGCCCTGGAGGTGCTGGCAGACCTGAGTCTTCTCATGGTCACGGTGAGCAGGCTCTGCGAGGATCTCATCCTCTGGAGCTCGGCCTTTATCCGGTTCGTCAGCCTCGACGATGCATTCTGCTCCACGAGTTCGATCATGCCCCAGAAAAAGAATCCCGACAGCGCAGAGATCATGCGGGCCAAGACCGGATCGGTCCTCGGGGCATTCATGACCTCGGCTGCCATCGTCAAGGCACTCCCGATGAGCTACAACCGGGATCTGCAGGAACTGACCCCGAGCCTCATCCGGGGCGTGCAGGATGCCAAGCATACCACCGGCCTGCTCGCCGATATGCTGGCTTCCGCGAGTTTTGATACCGGGAGAATGCGGGAGGAAGCCGGACGCGGCAATGCCACGGCTACCGACCTTGCCGATATGCTGGTCCGGCGGTTCGGCTTCCCGTTCAGAACCGCACACAGCATTGTCGGCCGTGCAGTCCAGAAAGGCGACCTCATCCTCGCAAACCTCGATGAAGCTGCCATTGAGATCACCGGATCATCACTCTCTTCACGGGGCCTTTCCGCTCCCGATATCGCAGCCTCGCTCGATGTGGATACAAGTCTCCAGGAGAAGCGTGCGACCGGCGGTCCTGCAAAGGTCGCGGTCGCTGCAGCCCTCGAGGACCGGAAGAAGCAGCTGGCGCTCGACCGGGATCTCCTGGAGAAGAGGAAGGAGCAGATTTCAGCATCGATCACGGCACTTATCCGGGAAGCACGGAGGATTGCATCGTGAGCGGTGAATACAGTTCCGGTGATATCGTAGCCTGCACCTATGGCCGCACTCTCCGGAAGGGGACGTATATCACCAGCAGGGACGGCCATGCCGTGGTGAAACTGGAGAGCGGGTACAATGTCGGCGTCCCGGTCACCTCCCTCTCGCTGATCTCCCGCCCGGAGGCCGTACAGCCGCCGGAAGTAACGGTCGTGCAGGATGAAACACTGCCCCGTCTCTCGATCGTATCAACGGGAGGAACGATTGCCAGCCGCATCGATTATCGGACCGGGGCGGTGACCAGCCAGTTTGATGCCGCCGATATCATGCGGGCGATACCGCGCCTCCAGACGGTCGGCCGGTACCGGGCGCGGAAGCTTACCACCATCCTCTCCGAGAACATGACCCCTGCCATCTGGCAGGAGCTGGCCGGAGCGGTGTACGAAGAGATCGAGGACGGAGCTGCCGGCGTCATTGTCACGCACGGAACCGATACCATGGCCTACAGCGCTGCTGCTTTGAGCTTCATGCTCGATACGCCGGTGCCGGTCATCTTTGTCGGGTCCCAGCGGTCGGCAGACCGGCCGAGCAGCGACAATACCATGAATGCTCTCTGCAGCGCCAGTGCAGCGGCAGCGGATCTCGGGGAGGTCGCGGTAGTGATGCATGCCAGCACGAACGATGACATCTGCGCCATCCACCGCGGCACCAGGGTCCGGAAGATGCACACATCGCGGCGCGATGCGTTCCGGAGCATCGGGGGGCTCCCCATCGGCATCGTTGAGTACCCCTCGCTTACGGTCCGCCTCGAACCCTGCGCCGTGCGGCGGGGTTCGGTCGAACCCGCCCTGAGAAAGAACCTTGAGGAGCGGTGTGCAATTCTGACCTTTTATCCCGGAATGTCCCCCGCGGTCATCGAGACTTTCTCCGGTTATGCCGGACTAATACTATCCGGAACCGGGCTTGGCCATGTGAGCACCCTCCTGATCCCACCCCTCCGGACGCTGATCGAGCAGGGGACCATGGTGGTGATGACCTCCCAATGCCTGCACGGCCGGGTCTGTGACCGGGTCTATGATACCGGCCGCGACCTGCTCAGGGCAGGAGTCATCGAGGGTGAAGATATGCTCCCCGAGACGGCACTGGCAAAGATGATGTGGGTGCTCGGGAACGAGAAAGACCCTGCCCATGCCGAGACCCTGATGAGGTCGGACCTCAAGGGAGAGTTTTCCGGGAGGTCGACCAATGGACTATGAACGCCTCGGGCTCAAGGCAGGGATCGAGATCCACCAGCAGCTGAATACCCGGGAGAAACTCTTCTGTCACTGTCCAACCGTGCTCCGTACTTTTGATGAACGGAGCGGAGAGTTCTTTCGCTTCCTCCGCGCAACCGAGAGCGAGCTCGGCGAGATCGACGAGGCGGCAAAAGAAGAGATGAAGCAGGAACGCAGGTTCTGCTACTATGCGTACGTTACCACCTGCCTGGTCGAGTACGATGAGGAACCTCCGGCGCCGCTCAACCCGGAAGCCCTTGAGATCTGCTGTACAATCGCCCGGACCCTGTCGATGACCCCGATCGGACAGGTCCATACCATGCGGAAGCTGGTGATCGACGGATCCAACACCAGCGGATTCCAGAGGACGGCCCTGGTGGCGCTGGACGGGGTGCTCCCGAACGGGGGGAGCATCGAGACCATCTGTCTCGAGGAAGAGGCGGCGCAGCGGGTTGAGGGGGACACGTTCTCGCTCGACCGGCTGGGAATACCGCTGGTGGAGATCACCACCTCCCCCTGCATGAAAACACCGGAGGAGGTCAGGGAGATCGCCGCGTACCTGGGGATGGTGCTCAGGTCTACCGGGAGGGTCAAACGGGGCCTTGGAACCATCCGGCAGGATGTGAATATCTCCATCCGGGATGGCGCCCGCGTGGAGATCAAGGGGGTGCAGGAACTCGACCTCATCGCCGAAGTGGTCAGGCGCGAGGTGCTCCGCCAGCAGAACCTGCTCTCCATCCGGGACCAGCTGAGAGATCGCGGAGCATCCGTGATGGAAGAGCCGGAGGATGTCACCGGGATCTTCCGGGATACAAAGTCCTCAATCCTGAAGAAAGCCCATTCGGTTCTCGCCGTCCGGCTTCCGGGTTTTGCCGGACTGGCGGGCAGGGAGATCCAGCCGGGGAGGAGGCTTGGCAGTGAATTTGCCGATTACGCCCGGAAATGCGGCGTGGGAGGGATCTTCCATACCGACGAGCTTCCAGCCTACGGCATCACGGCAGAAGAAGTCGGGCAGCTGCGGGCGATGCTCCGGGCCGGCGGGGATGAATGCATCGTCCTGGTTGCCGCAGACGAAAAGAAAGCCCGCTGTGCGGCACAGCAGGTGGTTATCCGGGCAGGGTGGGCACTCCGGGGCATCCCGGAAGAGACCAGGAAGATGCTCGAGGAGGGGAGTACCGCCTACATGCGTCCCCTTCCCGGCGCTGCACGGATGTATCCCGAGACAGATGTTTTTCCGGTCACTATCACCGCAGACTGGTACAGCTCCCTGCCGCTCCCGGAACTCCTGACCACAAAACGGGACCGGTTTGTGCGCGAGCTCCGGCTGGATCCGGCCCTTGCCGCCCAGCTGGTTTCATCCGAACAGGTGGGGCTCTTTGAAAAGATGGTCGACGCCGGGATCTCCCCCTCTCTTGCCGCGAGGACCCTGCTCTCGACACTCAAAGAGCTCTCACGGTCGGGCACCGATGTCCGGTATCTTTCGGATGAGGCGATCATGGAGGTTCTGTCAGCGGTTGAGGGCGGGGAAGCTGCAAAGGAGGCCATACCTGCCATCCTCGGCATGGTCGCCTCCGGCACTACGGTCGCTGAAGCACTCCGGAAATGCGCCCCGGCTCTGTCACGCGATGAACTCCGGGAAATTGTCAGGAGGATCGTCGAAGACCGGCGCGATTTTATCGCCGAACGCGGAATTGGTGCCCTGGGACCGCTCATGGGAGTGGTCATGGCCGAAGTGCGCGGTTCTGTTGACGGCAAACTGGTGAGTGAGGTGCTCAAACAGGAGATCGCCGCACAGGTACAGGAAAACGGGAACCGGAACGGTAAGAAGGTTTAAGAAACGTCACGACGTATAAATTCAGGAGTTTCAGATATGGGAAAGACAGGAACAGTCCAGTGGGTCCAGGTCAAGGGAGTCAAAGGCCAGATCAGGCTTGTGCCCAAATCCGAAGGCGAAGTAAAGAGGCCCGGACCGAACCAGCGGTTCAAGGCCGGAGCATCACTCAAGAAGCTTGAACAGGAGTCCGGTGACGGCCGCGGCGGTCCCCGGGGCGGACGGCGGGGAGGCCGGGGACGCGGAGGACGCGGAGGACGCGGCGATTCGGGGCCGAACGCAAACCCCATGGTCCGGAAGTCGATGCGCCGGTCGAAAGCATCGATGATGGGCGCGAAACAGAAATCAGGCCGCTGATCGGGCCGTTTCCTGACAATACCACTTTTTCTGCCGGAAAAACCCGGATATATAAATTCCGGAACTATCATCATCGGGTGAGCTGATAAAGGAAACATGGATCTCAAGACCGCCGTTAAGACCTATCAGTTTGCCGAACGGGCAAAGTCCGAACTGATCATCTGCTCCCAGCTGGTGACGGCCCTTGCCGGGTATCCCGATACCGAGAGGACGGGAGCACGCCGGATGCTGATCATGGTGATGGATTCGGTCAGGGCGGAACTTCAGTTCGCATTTCGCGGAACGGAGCAGGGCGAGTTCCGGAGGGCCATCGACCTGATGGGCGAGGCGATCAGCCTCACCGAGAGTGAACAGTACGGTGCCGCATCCCTCAGACTTTCGGAGGCGATCAGCATGGTAACCACGGCCGCCCAGGGAGCCTGGCAGACGCTCGGAGAGCATGGACTCATCTGAATTCCTCGCATTCCTCGCGGGCCGGAGTTCGGTCAGGGAATACGACTCCGCAGGGATCAGCGAACGTGACCTGGTATACCTGCTCGATTGCGCCAGCACAGCCCCCAGTGCCGGCAATCTTGAGGCCTGGGATGTGGTGCTGGTCCGCGATCCTGAGCGGAGGGAGGCTCTCTCGGGAGCCGCACTCGGCCAGTCGCATATCCGGACTGCACCCGTTCTCTTTGTCGTATGTGCAAACTATGTCCGTTCGATGTCCCGATACGGAGAACGGGGAATCCTGTATGCGGTCCAGGATGCAACCATTGCCGGCACCTACCTCCTGCTTGCGGCCCATGCACTGCAGCTCTCCTCGTGCTGGGTGGGCGCGTTCGATGAAGAGGAGACAAAGAGCATCCTCGGCCTTCCGCCCCATGTCCGGCCGATCGCCATCATCTGTATCGGGAAAGGGAAACCTCCCGCAGAACTGACCGGACGGATGCCGGTAGCCGAACACCTTCACACCGAGGAATGGTAAGGAGCGATCAGGAATGCCCGACTATCTTGTGGTGCTGGAATCAGCCTGGATCATCAAGGATGTGAAATCCCTGGACGATGCCGTCGGCATTGCCATCAGCGAAGCGGGAAAACGGCTCAACCCTACGGCGAAGTATGTCGAGATCGAGGCAGGGATGCTTGCCTGTCCCTTCTGTGAGGGGGAACTGAACAGTGCCCTGGTCGTCGCCAACACGGCACTTGTCGGTCTCCAGCTGGAAATGAAAGTTTATCGGGCCGACAACCCGGATCATGCGGCCAAAATCGCCCGATCCGTCATAGGAAAGGCACTCAGGGACATCCCGCTCCAGGTCAGGGATGTATGCGAACTATGATCCATGTGGCCGGTCATACGGCGATCGATCATATCTCCCGGGTCGGCACACTTCCGCACCCAAACAGCTCGGCGACCATCACCGACCGGAAGATCTTCTATGGGGGCGGAGCCGCAAACATTGCTGCCGGGATAGCCTGTCTCGGCGGCGCCGTGACCCTGGTGAGTGCGGTCGGCAGCGATTTTGCCGGCAGCGATTACGACGCCTGGATGGATACCCTCGGGATACGAAAACAGTTCTATGTCGTCCCCGGGACCCACACCCCGACCGCTTTCATGTTTACCGATGAGGCGGGAGACCAGGTCACGTTCTTTGAATGGGGAGCGTCAGGTATTTTCCATGAATCGGAACCCCCGTCTTTCCCGTTCGTCCACATGGCAACCGCGGATCCGGTGTTCAATGTGAAGGTCGCCTCACGGGCGGAGTTCTCATCCTTCGATCCCGGCCAGGATCTCCACCGGTATACCGCAGGCCAGCTCCGGGAGATCCTCTCGCACATCTCTCTTCTGTTTGCGAACAATCATGAAGTGGAAGGGATGTGCCGGATGACCGGCTTGTCGCCGGAAGACATCATCGGCGAGGTACCCATGGCGGTATTTACCAGCGGGTCCCGGGGCAGTACGCTCCATATCGGGAGCGATGAATGGCACATTCCCGCGATCCCGGTCAGCATGATCGATCCGACCGGGGCTGGCGATGCCTACCGGGCAGGTTTTCTGACCGCTTTTACGAGAGGACTCAGTCCCCTTACCTGCTGCAGGGCAGGAACGGTCTGTGCATCGTTCGTGGTCGAAGTCGCCGGATGCCAGACGAATCTTCCGGACTGGGGGAGGATGGCCGAACGGTACGGCCGGGTATTCGGGAATAAGGAGGACCTGTCCGGAACCGGGCAGCATTGATCCGGGAGAGGTATCGGTGAGCATCATCAACGGCGATGTCAAGATGGAGGGGCTCTCAAAGTTCATTTTTTCAGCTCCCTCGTGGCCGACATCGCTTGCCATCATCGTGGTGCTCGGATTTCTCATTGATGGCGCTACCCTGCGGTTCGGAGAGAGCATCCGTTTCTTCGGGACGCTGGCATTCACCCTCCCTGCCATTGCCGGCGTTCTCCTGACCGGCCCCCTGGCCTCCCTCTCGAAGAGACGGCTGACCTGGAACCGTTCAGCCCTGCTCGCCCTTTCCTGTACGGTTATCGGCATCATCATCACCCTGACCGGGATGGTGGTGAGCGTCGCGCTTCTTCCTCTCTCCTATGCCATTGCGACCGGGTTTATCTTCGGTTCCCGGCTGGTCGCCCTCGCTGCAATTGTCGATTACCGCGTGACCCGGATGGTTGTGCCGGCCTTTATCCAGAGCGGGGCCGGCCTGCTCGTCGGCATGGTCTTCTTCGATCCGCCGTTCCTCGTGCTGGCATTGCTCCTCCACCTGGTCTTCGGGGCAGGATTCATTCTCCTGATCTGGGCGATCGATCGGCCGCTCTACCGGGCGTTCCATATCCACATACTCTCGTTCCTCAACACCTTCATCGCCCACCTGACCGACGGATCAAAGACCATGGAGGACTTCTTCCGCGAGATCGGGGAAGAGGTGTACATACCGCAGGTGTCGATCTTCTTTGGGAAGGAGAAAGGACGGGGGATCATTTTCACGGTGCCCAATGTCCATCCCGGGCCGATGGGGGAGATCGGGGGTGGAATCCTCCCGAAATCCCTCCAGAAGGCTTTTCCCGAGCTGGTCATGGTGTCACACGGAACGGCCACGCATGATTTCAATCTCGTTGCCGAGGAAGAGAGCGAGAAGATCGCCGCGGCAATCCGTGCCGGAATAGACCGGACTGAGTACCTGCCCGGTGCGAGCAGGGCATATCGCTGTCAGGCGGGAACGGTCTCGCTCCTCTACCAGGTTTTTGGCACCACGCTCCTGATGGTCACTACCCGTTCTCCGGAAAAGACTGAGGATATAGATTTTGGGATCGGCATGACCATCATGGCTGAAGGACACCGTGCCTTTCCCCATGTTGCTTTTGTCGATGCCCATAATTGTTTCACAGGGGATATCTCGAACGTCTCACCGGGGTCGCTGGCTGCGCTGGAGTACCAGCAGGCAGCGTTGCATGCCATCGGAGAGGCACCGGGCCGTGAGCAGTACCCGATGGAGGTGGGATCATCCCAGGTCATCCCGCCCTTCACCCGTGTCCAGGGATTCGGTGACCAGGGGATCGAGACCATGATCATCCGGGCCGGTGGACAGACCACCGCCTATATCCTGATCGACGGCAATAATGTCCTCGCCGGGGTCAGGGAGGTGCTGCGGAACCATGCACTCACCATGGTCGATGAAGCGGAGATCATGACCACGGATTCGCACGTGGTCAATACCGTCAGCGGCAAGAACCCGGTCGGGTATAACGTGGCCGCAGATCAGATCGTTCCCTACCTTGAACAGTCGATCCGGGAGGCGCTCGATGATCTCTCCCGTGCCCGTGCCGGCGGCGATACCGCCCTCTGTGAGCGGGTAGTGGTCTTTGGCTCCCAGCGTATCGCCCAGATGGCAAGCACGGTCAATGCCATGGTGCTCTTCATTCCCCCGCTCTCCATCGGTATGCTCCTGCTGGCATTCCTCCTCTCCATTCTCATCTATCTCATTATCGGGTAAGAGCGGCGGGATCTGCACGGAGATGACCAGTTAGAGGTATCGAGGTCGATTTCCCACCTTCCTCACCGGGCGGGAGAACCTGCGGCAACCTGCTCACGATTCTGGATGACGATGAATAACCATGAACCGCAACCATATGGTGGCGGAGCACCAGCTCACCAGAGCGATCGTTCAACAACAGACCATCATGGCCCGTGCCTGGATACATAATTGATGCGTGAGAGTATCAGCCATCGATCAATTAGAGTATCAGCATTACTGCTTTATCCAGACCAGACCATGTTGGCTTCATTCATCTTTTGCACTGATTGATTTATAAATCTTTCTATTAAGGGCGGCCAGAGAATCCTTATTTTTGCATATCGCGGCCATTTCGGGCACTTGTATGGAGAAGGACGCGGAAAGCACCAGCAGCGTCCGGAGAATTTCGTCGGTGAATAAAACCCCGTATCCGGCTTCTTTCGGGAAATGGAGCGAAATTAATCGTCAGACGCCACCTTTACATAGTCTCCTGCCCAACATCATATGTGGTGAAGTGACATGGGAAAGGTGGCATCCGTCTCATACACCCGTGCGGGCACCGCACGTCGCTCGGGCCGGGGAATCTCCATGGATATTTCCGGAGCCAGATATTTTATCACACCTGAGAATATCCCTGCCCTGATGGTGAGCCGCATGGTCGAGGTGGTCGATCAGAGCGGAGAGCGGGAAGGAACCGCCTGGCTCTCTCCAATCCTCGATGCCCGGAAACAGGACCTGACGGCACTCATCCGCCGGCAGGTCTATGTCGTGGGCTACCGGGACCTCTCCCGCGTCCTCAGTGGAGATACCAGGACGGTCCCGGTAAAGGAATACTGCCCGGGCTGAACCGCATCCTGCGATCCCGGGAGCCTCTCTTTTGTCGAACATCGGGCCGCCGGCCCGATGTACCTTGTATTCATCGTGCACGACAGATTACGGGAGGTTACCGGCACCGGGTGTTGGCTGCGGGGCGGTGAAGGAACACCGGCTGGAACAGAATCCCGCACGATTACCGGTCGTCATCCGTACTGCATCTCCGTGGATCCCCCGCTTTATCGAGGATTCACCGGACCATCCTTTTTCCCGATAAAGCGCTCATAATTTCTGTGTGGACTCCCTGACCCATGCCTTCGTGGTCATGCTTGCATCTCCGGAAACGTTATCCGGGATATCACTTTTTACGCTGGTGCTGGGGGCCGTCATTCCCGATATCGATATTTTCTTCAAGCCGCTCTCTGACCGGTATCCGGAACTCTACATGTTTACCCACGGGGGAATAACCCACAGTATTACCGGGGCTGTCGCCATGGCCCCCCTGGCGCTCACCGGGATTTATCTTGCCGGTTCAGCCGGGGCATTCCCGTCTGCCGGACAGGGTTTTTCCCTGGTAGTGCCGGGAATATGTTTCATCATCGGAACTTTCACCCACCTCATCCTCGACGCACTCGCCTACCCGGGAATCCCCCTCTTCTACCCGTTCTCTCCCCGGAAATACACGGCAGGGGTATTCCCGGGCCCGAGCCTCGTCCTCTTTGCAGCCAGCCTCATCTTCGCATTGATCACCCTCCCGGGGTATGGAGGGGCTGCCCTGAACCTTGCATATGCCGCCTTCGCTCTCCTGTTCGTTCTCGCCAGCATCGCAATCGCGGTCATCGTCCAGGGCAGGAACCATGGAATGGCCATTCCCACGCTCAACCCGGCCCGGTGGTTCGTTCTCAAGGAAGATGAGCAGCAGTATATCCTTTCTTCCTTCAATCTCTTCTCGGGGCCGGGCCCGGAGAAGATCTTTCCCAAGTATACGAACACCACCCCCCGCGACATTCAGGACCTGACCCGGAACCCGGAGTATCAGCGGCTCCGGTTCTATTCCTACATCATTACCGCCACCCGGGATGGCGATCATGTTGTTTTTTCCGACCCTCTCAGGAGTGATCGGATTATCTACTATCCCCCCTTTTATACCCGTCTCATCCTGCCCGCACCGGAATGATCCCAATCTCCTCGTGATGCGGGGATTGGAACGGATAGGGGCACCCGGACCATTCAGCCATAGATGGCACGGTCGTATCCGGAATGCAGGATGCTGCACCGGTCGCCAGTGACGGACAGATGGGATGCGGGACGAAAGCTCCCGTAGAAATGAAGGGGTCTTGGGAGATACTTCAGCCTCTCTTTCGATTCTGTCGGAATAAAGAAAATCGCCCGTCAGGAACCCGGACCCGTCAGGGAGGCAAGTTTCCGGGCGAGGATCCGCTGTTCGGTCACGTCTTCGACAATCCCGTTGATGTAAGATATCTCTCCGGTGTTGTCGAAGGTTGCAAGGGCGGTCACCAGGACATAGGCGACCGTGCCGTCCCGCCGTTTCAGGAGGATCTCCCTGTTCCGGACGAACCCCTCTTCCCTCAGTTCTTTCAGCAGGTTGTCTCTTCCATGAGCCCTGAGAAAGAGATCCGATACCGGCACTTCCCGCACCGACTGGATAGAGGGGTACCCCAGGATCCGGACCAGTGAGGTATTTCCCCAGAGGAAACGCCCTTCAGGATCGCCGGTACTGCGGTAGACTCCGACATTGATGGAATCAACCATGTCCCGGTACTGGGATTCAAGCTCCTGCAGCCGCTCTTCCGCCTTCCTTGCCGAAATATCCTTGACGATGGTCGATGTCCCGATGATATTATTGTTCCGGTCGAAAATGGGCGAAATGGTGACCGAAACATCGATAATTCTCCCGTCCTTCCGTACCCGCTGGGTCTCGAAATCGGATATGAATTCACCCTGCGAGACCTTCTCGAGGAGTCTGTCTTTTTCCTGCAGCCGCGACTCAGGGAAGATGAGATCGATATCCTTCCCGACAGCTTCCCCTGGTGAATATCCATAGATGCGCTGGGCCCCCGGGTTCCAGGTCTGGATCTTTCCGGTCACCGTCATCCCGATAATGGCATCGTGCGAGGACCGGACGATTTCGGCCAGGAGATTCCTGTCCTTCTCCGCCTCCTCCCGCTCTGAAATGTCCTCGTAGAGAACCAGCTGGCATCCGTCCCTCAGGGTGACAGGTCGGAAAATAATCGCCTTAAATGAACCATCCCTGCACCGGACGGTGAACTGCCGGGGTCGAATCTCTCCGACGGATGATTTTTTCAGGTCGCTGATCCAGAGGTTACGGGCATTCCGCATGGTATCGCCATTCGGGAATGCATGCAGGAACCACTTGCTCCCGTCCGGGATATCCTCGAGGGTATACCCGAAGGTTTCAATGAATTTGTCGTTGATGAAGAGGTACCTGCCATCCGGGCTGATAATCGCGACGGGGAGTGGTGCCGTTTCAGCGATGATCCGGAACCGGTCGTTACTCTGTGCAAGGGACGCCCCTGTCATAATCCGTTGCAGGGAGAGTGCCCCCATCCTGATGAACGTCTCGAGAAGGCTCCGGTTTTCAAGGGTCGTGCCGGGCGGAACACAGATTGCCACCGCTCCGACAATTTTGCCTTCCCAGTTCATCAACGTGACATACGTCGTCCTCTTTCCGATTGCATCTTCGATATGCTGATGAACAGCATCACCGAGTATGGATACTACCAGGTCATGAGAGATCTCGGCGAGTTCTCCGCGAATCGCCGCTTCAAATTCATGCTCACCACGGAGGAGGGAAGGCGGTACATGGAACCTGATCGACCCGCCAGAAAAAACGGTCTCAAGAAGCTCTCTGCCATCCTCGTCCCTGACGGTCCGGGCCTCCATTTCACCTTCCTTCTCGTCGTAGGTGAATATGAACTGCACGGCCGATGAGACCAGTTCGGAAAGCCCGGATGAGAGGTCCTCGATCAAGTCTTCTTCACGGGATGTCGTCAGGAATTCGGAAGATTTCCGGCAGAGGAATTCCATGTGGCCGGCATGGGTTTTCCTCTCCTCCTCAATTTTTAATTCCGCCGTGATATCCCGGGCAATGCCATGGTATCCGAGCAACCGGCCTGCTTCGTTCCAGATTGCCTGTATCGTCATGGAGAAGGGTCGCCTTCCCTCGACCGTTTCCAGAAGAGAGGTAATCCGGATGAAGGGATATTTCGCAGAAAGGCCCGCGATGGCGTCTCTGAACCGACCTGCCTCCTGTTCCGGAAAGTATGAGAAGATGGCCATTCCCCGGATACCGGATTCGGTCGCCCCGAACGTTTTCGCACATCTCCAGTTCGTGTAGGTGATAGTCCCGTCAGGGAGAAAACGGAATATGAGCTCGGTCTGGTACTCTACGATCGCCTTATAGTGAGCTTCAGAGAGCAGGAAGGCCTCACGGTAGCGGGTCTGCTCGGTAGTATCCTCGATAAAAATGATCATTCCCCGGGAAGTGTCCTCGAACACCATGGGAACGTATCTGACCCTGAAATGATGGATTGCCTCCGGATCATCGAGGGAAGGAAGACAGATGTTCAGGTCTTCGAACCCTTCCTCTTCAAAGGCTCCCGGTTTCAGGTCGGAAATGAGCGGCCAGGGTTGGATGTCGATCCGTTTCCCGATCAGGTCGTCACGTGTGAGGTGTACCGTGCGGAGGAGGGGATCATTGACTTCAAGAATGGCATGATTCTCATCGAGGACGAGGATCATGTCTGAGAAGTAGTCAAGAATACCGGTGATGGGGATCTTGGTGGTATAGGTGTAGACTTTACTGGTTCCGATGGTCTGCAGTTCCACCTGACCCATCCGGTGAAGATATCCGAGATCCTTTGACACGACATGTCTCCTTAAACCGAGCTGGTCAGCTATCTCCGAGATCGAGAGACCTCGTGGGTGGGATTTCAGGAGATCCCGTATCATGCTGATCCGCTGGTCGACATGATTTTCCATTGGAATAAACTCTGGATGGAGACCTAAAAACTTTTGCAGTCAGGTTGATGCGCCAGAATCGGGCTGCAATCGGGCCGTTTAGGCATGGTCGTGCATTTGTGCCATGCAATGCTGGCATACTCGTTGCCCGTCAATGTATGTTAACAGAATTATATTGCAAAATGTTATTTAAATGCACCTATCACGTTTCTCTGCCGTGGGAGAAACCCCATGGCACTGAACGGGGGAAATCTTACGAATATTATAGCCAATACGGGAAAAAAAAAACGGTCGTTACAATCTCACACAACGCTGACTATTTTTTCCGGATGGCGCATCAAGCGATGCATGCAGGTGATCACCTGCATGCCCTTGACTGTATTGACCGGGCACTCTCAACCGATCCTCATTTCGCGGGTGCCTGGCATGAGAAAGGAAACTGCCTCGATGAACTCGGAAGGTATGCCGATGCGCTTGCCTGCTATGACGAGGCGTTGAAGCTCGACCCCTACGATGCAGAAAGCTGGTATAACAAGGGACTTGTTTTGAGACGCATCGGCCGCGAATCCGAGGCCTATGCCTGCATCAACCACGGGATCGATCTTGCACTGGGCAGATAGCGCTGCAGGGTACCGGGCCGGGCCTTATGTCACAATGTTTTCCGTACGGCACGTCCTCTCCGCGTTTCAGGAACCCTGGAAAAAAAGTTAGTTTGAGTAGGCAGGCTTGCCCAGCTTCGGCTCGAATGATACATCGGATTCGGCCCTGATCGCATGAGAGAACAAGGCGAGCGGGATGTCCATCGCGCACAGCTCCTCACACTGACCGCAGTTGACACAGGAGTCAGAGATGTGGGCAAACCTGCGGAGGTGGAACATCGGGTTCGGCGGCACCTGGCCAGGTTCGATCATATAGGACTTCTTGAGTGATTCCGCAACCGGGAAGCAGACCGGGCAGTTCTCGATGCATGAGTAGCACTTGATGCACCGCGAAGTCTCTTTGTTGATCATGGTCCAGGGGTCTTTGCCCAGCCGTGCGAAATCCTTCTTCCGCCACTTCTCGCCGAGCTTCAGCATGGCGCCCTCGACCTTCCCGCGGATCTCAATTCCCTTCGGAATCGGTGCCTCGGTGGCGAGTGCTCCACCCTTTACCGCTTTCGACAGGAGGTCTGCCCCCTTGTCGCTGCAGACTTCAACAAAGGTCGCCTTGCCGGCTTTCTCACCGATGACGCCCCAGTTTCCACAGGCCAGGTCAGCCTGCCGGGGAACCTTGTAGAGGCAGCGGCGGCAGTTGGTTCTCCGCCCGAATCCTTCCTCTTCGAGTTCATCGATGGAGATGCCCTTGTGGCCGCCTTCGTACTCGATGATGAACTGTCCCTTGTCGATCTCCTCTTTGTGGACGGAATCGGGATTCACGCCGTACTTCTCGGTGATCATGTACCGGGCCATGATGGGGCTGACCGTCCCACCGCAGTTGACACCGATGAGGAGGAGATTGTCCAGATTGACTTCCTTTCGCTTGGCGAGCTCCTGGAGCGCCATGAGATCGCAGCCCTTGACGGTCATTCCGATCTTCATGGTCTTTGCACCGTTGAACCGCTTCTTCACCACGTTGGCGAGAAGCACGGTTCCACAGTGGAGGGATCCTGCCGTATCCTTGAGGTCCTTCGGATCGGTCACCAGTGTGGGGACTGCATCGTAGATGTCCTGTCCCCTCTTTATGACGAGTACGGCATCCACCATCTTGTTCTCGAGAGCATACTTGAGGAGCGTGGTGACCGCACCGCCGCATTCAGCTTTCTTGGCGATATCCTGGTCGTTTGTCCATGCGTAGACCATATCGCCTTTCTTCATCTCCGGTTTGGATGAAAAGAGTCCCATATTACTTCCCCTCCGCAATCTTCTGCACTTTCACAGCACAGGCCTTGTACTCCGGGATCTTGGCGATGGGATCGAGGGCATTGTTGGTGAGCACGTTGGCCGCACATTCCTTGAAGTGGAACGGCATGAACATGACTCCCTTCATGATGTCCGGAGTTACCCGTGCCGGAACATCCACCTGCCCGCGCCGGGTAATTGCCCGGACCATTTCCTTGTCCTTAATGCCGAGCTGTTTCGCATCGTCGGGATTGATCTCGATCCACCCGGTCGGTTCTTCCGCGGCAAGATCCTTGGACCTGCGGGTCATGGTGCCGGTGTGCCAGTGCCAGAGGCAGCGGCCGGTGGTCAGGACGAACGGGTATTCCGCGTCAGGAACTTCTGCCGGGGGCTTGTAGGGAACGGCAAACATGACACCCATGCCGTCGGGGTGGGCGAACTTCTCCCGGTGCAGGATCGGAGTTCCCGGGTGGTCCGCAGCCGGGCAGGGCCAGTGCAGCGCCTCGGGCTTGTTCAGCCGCTGGTAGTTCATCCCGGCATAGGACGGGGTCACTTTGGCAATCTCGCTGAAGATATCTTCGGCGCTGTTCCAGGCGAACTGCTTCCCGTAGCCCATCTTCGTGGCGATCTCCTTCATGATCACCCAGTCGAGCTTTGCCTGTCCGGGGGCCTCCTGGGCCTTTCTCCACATCTGGACACGGCGCTCGGTGCTGGTCTGGGTACCGACTTTCTCGGCATAGCAGCATGCGGGGAGCACTACGTCAGCCAGCTCGGCGGTCTCGGTCAGGAAGATATCCTGAACCACCAGGAACTCGAGGTTCTTCATGGCCTTCGCGACGTGGTTGAGGTCCGGGTCCGAGATCATCGGGTTCTCGCCCATGATGTACATGCACTTGAGCTCGCCGGGCTTGTCGGCGAGGACATCCATCATGACCGTGACTTCGTACCCGTTCTGGGGGGCGCAGATGCCGTCAGGGAATCCCCAGGCGTCGGCGAATTTCTTGTGGGCCGCCTCGTCGATGACCTTCTGGTATCCCGTGAAGACCACCGGCAGCGCACCCATGTCGCAGGCGCCCTGCACGTTGTTCTGGCCACGCAGTGCATTCACACCGGCGCCCGGCTTACCGAGATTCCCGGTCAGCATCTGGATGTTGGCCACGGACCTGACGTTGTCCACACCGGTGGTGTGCTGGGTGATTCCCATCGAGTAGAGGATGCAGGCTGAGTCGGCCTTTGCAATCCACTCGGCAGCGGTCTTGAGCTGGGCAGCCGGTATTCCGGAGATCTTCGAGACATTGTCAAGCGCGTAATCCGGCTTCATGACCTCTTCTTTCAGCTTGTCGAAGTCCTTACACCGCTTCTGGATGAACTCCTTGTCCTCCCAGCCGTTCTTAAGGATTTCCTGCATCAGGCCGTTGAAGATGGCGACATCCGATCCTGACCGGAATTGCATGTACAGGTCGGCCTGCTTCCCCGTGGGGGTGAACCGCGGGTCGGCGTAGATGATCTTCGCGCCTTTTGCCTTGGCCTGCATCACTTTTCGGCCGATCAGCGGGTGCTGCTCGAAGGTGTTGCTCCCGATGATGAAACAGCACTTCGACTCCGCGATGTCCAGGATGGAGTTGGTCATGGCACCCGAGCCGAAGGTTGACGCGAGCCCGGCGACCGTGGACGCGTGGCAGAGCCGTGCGCAGTGGTCGATATGCCGGGTTTTGAGAACGCCGCGGGCGAACTTCATCATGGCGTAGTTCTCCTCGTTGGAGACTCTGGCAGAAGAGAGACAGGCGCACTCGTCGGGCTTGTATTGCTTGAACTTCTTGGCGATCAGATCGTAGGCCTCGTCCCAGCTTGCTTCAACAAACTTGCCGTCCTTCTTGATGAGGGGCTTCGTCAGGCGATCCGGGTGATTGATAAACTCATGGGCATAGGTCCCTTTCGGGCAGACCTTTCCCTGGTTTACCGGGGAACGCTGGTAGGGGGCGACGCCCGTTACCTTGTTGTTTTCAACAACAAGGTTGAACGTACAACCTGTTCCGCAGTAGGGACATGTTGTCTGAACGTATTTCATCTGCATAATTCACACCTTTTCAGGTTAAGTTGACTCTATTTTCAGGCTTTTTATGTTTTTGCCATGCGACAGTGAAGGTATTCGATCGATACGTCGGAAGACCGTCGAAGGATTACTCCTTCATATCAGGAAATCTCCGTCTGGACGGCGGCTGGAAACGCTCTCTCGTTTCTCGGATGTTCTCCTCCTTTTTTCCTTTTCCCGCCGGAGAGCCCGATGCGCCCCGAGCATGGTTCTGCTAATGTCCGGATTTCTGGCCGAAGCCTCTGCAATGTAACTTCGTGGTGGGGTTCCGCCACGCCGCCACCAAACACTTCTCCTGACTGCTGCTCAAGCCCGGTTTTCCTGTCAGCTGCATTCCGGGCTGCGGGGCGTCCGGAAAATTCCCGGGTCCGGTTCGCCACGGGAGGGTCGCCAGATGCTACCATAACTGCCGGGCAATTCGCGGATTCCTTGTTTCACTCCCCTTCCCGGTTTCTCCTGCAGACTATCTTGATGGGGACGGTGTTTGACATTTGTCTATTGTTCATGTATTCTCATTATTAAATCGTGCTTTTTTTTCTATCCTGCACTGCATCAGTGCCATGCACTTGGGGAATCGATGCTACCTGCATCAGCGCCATGCAATTTATATCCGCGCTAATATATTGCAAAAATATATTTAAAGACATCAATTATTTCATTTTGTCGGGGAAAAACCGGAACGGACACCCTGGCAGGGGAGAATCAGAATATGCAGAAAAAAATCATGAGCATCTCACCGGATGCCCAGTATTTCTTCCGGCTCGCGCTGGATGCGGAAGCCGGGGAGAATCCACAGAGCGTACTTGAATACTTTGACCGGGCCATTGCCATGGAACCGGCATATGCAAGTGCCTGGAACGAGAAGGCGAATTTCCTGGACCAGATGGGCGAGCTGGATATGGCGCTGGTATGCTATGACCGGGCGCTCACGATCGATCCGAATGCCGCCGAAGCCTGGTTCAACAAGGGACTGACCCTCAAAAAGATGGGCAGGGATGAGGATGCGGTTTCCTGTATCAACCGCGGTATCGAACTTGCAATCGGATAATCTGGAAAGGAGGAATCGAGTATGAAGAAAGTAGGAAAAATCCCCCATGAAGCAGATTACTACTACCGCCTTGCGGTAGACTCGCAGCACAAGGAACACCCGGAGAAGATCATCGAGTACTTCGACCGGGCTATTGCAGCCCACCCGGAGCATGCCGGGGCCTGGAACGAGAAGGCCAACTTCCTTGACTACCTCGGAAAGTGCGAGGAGGCACTCCAGTGCTATGACGCAGCGCTGAAGATCGATCCCGAATCATCAGAGGCCTGGTTCAACAAAGGGCTGACCCTGAAGAGACTGGGACGGGAGAACGAGGCGATCGCCTGTATCAACCGCGGCATCGAGTTCGCGTGCGGGAGGTAACCCTGTCGTTCCCTCACCTCACACCTTCCGCCGCACGACCACTCATGACGGGAACACTCCCGTTACCTCTTCTTCCGTTTTGAAAGCACTGTTTATTTCCGGCATTCATCGTGAATACGGCTCTCCACGTCCGGATACCCGATGCACGAAAATGTTGGATCTGCTACATAGAGGGAGGTTTTGCCCCCCCTTTTCCGGGATAACGGAGGAATTGATAAGAAAAGAATCAGGGGGTTTTGATGCTCATTGTATCGAGTTCCATCCGGCGTCCGGCCGTCACTACCCCATGGCAGGCCGCACCAGGTCCGCCATCGCTGCATTGAACTTTTCCGGCTCATCCACGAACGGCTGGTGTCCGGATTCCTCGAACCAGACGAGTCTCTTCGATGGCGCGGCCAAAGCGCCGAAGTAGGCCAGGCTGGCCTCCGCGGGGACCCAGTGATCGTTGCGCCCGAGGAAGAAGAACACCGGCATCTGCAGCCCGGGGACGAGCTCGATGAGGTTCAGTCTCGATACTTCATCCCACATGGCATCGAGGGAGAACCTGAAGCCCCGAACGATGTTGGGCAGATCGAAGACCGAAGATTCCGGCCCGCCGAGAAAGATCCGGCCGAATTCCCACAGCGACCGGATACTCAACTGGCCGTCGAGGCGCTGAACCCAGGTGCGCTCCGTCCACAGGCTTTCGGCACTGTATGGCGGCGGACCGATGGCACGAAGCTCATCGAGAGCCTTCCGGTTATTCTGGCGCTCCGCTTCGGCGATTGCATAGGAATACGACAACGACTCGCCCGCCTGCCAGTCGCCAATCTGTCCGCTGCCGACATAGGCGGCGACCTTCTCCGGGAAGCGTGCGGCGTACAGCACGCCGAGCGCAGAACCCCAGGAGTGGCCGAAGATCGCCACCTTCTCCTGCCCGACGCGGTTGCATACGATATCGACCAGCTCGTCGAGATCGGTGATGAACTGCTCGACCGTCATGGTGGACCGGGGGATCGTGGGATCGAATGACTTGGCGGTGCCGCGCTGGTCCCAGGAGACGACGGTGAAGATCTTCTCGAGCGGCGCATTGGAGTGGCGGAAGAGGCGCATCTCGGTAAAGCCGGGCCCGCCGTGCAGGTGTATCAGTGGCGGATTGGCGAGGCTCTCGCCACGCATCATCACCCACTGATCGAATCCGCCGAGACGGAGGTAGGCGATCTCGGCGATGCTGCCCGGCACGGGCTCACCCTGCGGTCCCCGGAAGGGCGGGGTCGTTCCGGGATGCTTCATGCGCGTGCTCCCGTCGTCACGTCTTCAACTCCCGGAGCTCAGGTCGCAGGAACCGCCCGCGGCCGGCCATGGCGATCATGGCGATGGTGACCCACAAAACCGCGGTCCAGGCAAGGTCGAAGGTCATGAGGGGTACCCCGGCGAATGCCTGGGGAGTGAGGATCCTCGCGCTGGCGGTGAGACTTCCATGCATGAGCGCCGCCACGAGCAGGCTTCCGGTGCGATCATACACCCACACCATAATCACCCTGAACGGCAGCAGGAAAAGGAACGGATCGAGCAGGTAGCTTGCCAGGGAGAGCGGACCGGAGACCGTTCCGCTGAACCAGTAGGCAAAGAGCAAGTGCCACGCCGCCCATACCACGCCGACGATGATCCCGGTGGTAAAGACACCGTACTTTTTCCGGAGTTCGGGAGTGGCAAACCCGGTCCAGCCGAGCTCCTCGAAGATGCCTGCTGCCACCGCGATGAAGATACCGAGCATTACCAAGGACGCCGTATCTGCGGACGTGACAATTCCGGGAAGGAAAGCAGGGGAGACGAGCGAGAGTGCAAGGAGGATGATCGTCATCAGGATCGGGGCGGTCAGGAGTGCAAGGGCGTACCAGCGGGCGCTCACCCGCCACCTCTCCAGCCGTGATCGCATCCCACGCAGGCCGGCCCGCCCATGGACGACGCCGGTCACCAGGATACCTGCGATGCTGGGTCCGGCGACGATCGAGAGGACCGCGAACGGCAGCAGTCCCACGGTGCTCTCCGGGGTGCCGGGGAATCCGCCGGGCCCGGCCAGGATGATGAGGGCGCCCCATGAGATGATGAAGGCGAGGGCGACGTAGGTCAGCACCGGGTACTTCCTGATGAACGCCGTGATGCTCGTCCAATCTCCTCCTTTCAGGCTATCATACTTATTCAACTGACAAAAATGTTCTCTGATCACGGTGGAGATAACCGCCCTGGAGAAGATGAGCACGAGAGAATGGACGATGAATCTCCGGAAAAAATTGAGGAGGGGTTACTGAAAAAATCCCGTTGCCGTTAATCATTACTTTTTTTCTTTTTTCGCATTTCATATTCACGCTCTAACGGCGATGGACCGGCGGGGCGGTATGATTCATCCTCCGATCTTCCGGAGTGAGGACCGGAACACCGCGTTCAGGATGGTGGAGAGAAGACCAACCAGGAGCGGGGCGGCCATCCCGCAGAACATGTACCCGAGCAGCGGCAAGGGCTGTCCCCATGCCCCGGGCCACTTCACCAGGAGATACCACAAGATCAATAGGCATAACCCGATCCAGGCCGGGACGGTCGGGACCCCTGGTATCAGGTGTACACTCCCGTCTTTCATGATTTATCCTTTCGGTCATGGGAGAATTAGATGCAGCAAACGGTTAACTCAATCTCTGAATTTTTAATAGTAATCCTGGGTTTTCCCTATACACACCAGCTCTGTTCTTCCAACCTGATTCATCAAAAAATTTTTATAATGTGCATGATTGACGGTCCGCCGAGGTGAACGTATGACAGTCATACCGGATGCATGGTTCTTCGCCAGAGCATTTGTGGTACTTTTCTTCATGGTATCCGCTGCGTCGGCGGTGGACCTCTTCGACACTGGCGGCGGGAAAACCGGTTCCATCAACCCTTTTGACAACGGCGGCTCTGCATCGGGAACCATCGACCCCTTCGAGTTCCGCGGATACTCCCCGGGTTCCATCGACCCCTTCGACTTCGGGGGATACTCCCCGGG
>JAAEET010000053.1 GCA_013415565.1 Methanomicrobiales archaeon | reverse complement strand
GGCGGCCGGCTTGCCAACAACACCCACATCGGCGGGTCGCTGGAGAGCATGAACGTCTGGTACAAGGATCTTTGAGACGGGACATTGGATGTTCCGGCATCATCCCGCGATCAGCCGTTCAACCCCTGGTACGTCAGGCCGCCCCGCATGACAACGATAGCAGGGTTGCGATAAACTCCGGGCGGCCTGTCCCGAGCGACCGAGAATCTGAATCAGATCGTCAGCAGAACGGGTGTCTGCCAGCTCCCGTCCCTCCAATCATTCCCGCCGTGCTGCCGCCACCCCGAGCCCGGTGAACCAGAGGTTTTCCTTCCGGTGTGCATCGGAGCCGATGAAGAAGTGGATGCCGGAGCATTCGCCTCCCGGCAGAAGAGATCGGGCAGGTCGATCCGGCGCGGATGGGCATCGATCTCCAGGGCCACCCCGGTTTCACGGGCAGCGTCGAGGACCGCACGGAAATCGAGGGCATATCCCGGTCGCTCCAGGAGAATCCTCCCGGTCGGGTGCCCGATGATTCCAACCTCGTTTCATGGTGTCACAGTCCTTGAACATGCCGGTATCCGGATCAGGGTCCGGTTCCGGGCGGGAAGAGAACGCCGGCGAGATAGGTGCCCCCGAATACGATCAGGAAAAATCCGCATGCACCGAGAATCCAGCGGTAGGATCGTCCATCGAGGACGAACCTTCCCCGGTGCACGCTGGTCGAGACCAGGGTGAACCAGCCAAGATCCGCCATCCAGTGACCGGCAATAAACGCGATCACCAGGACGATCCCGCCGCTCAAGGCACCGATGAGAAGCGCACTTCCCACGGTAAACCACCAGATCCAGAAATAGGGATTGGAGATACTGGTGACGACACCCGCGAGAAATGGCTGCACGGTTCCTGCCGGATCACCGCTGACCGGGAGGGCGGCCGTCCGGGCCTCATAGAGGGTGATTACCCCGAACAGGATCAGGGCCGTTCCCCCGATTCCGCCGATCAGCCAGGCATAATCCCCGACGACCAGGGCAAATCCGCCGACAATGAGGAGGACCATGATGATCTCCACCGCAATGTGCCCGAGGGTGACCCGCGGTCCCATGCTCCATCCTCCTTTCATCGAGGCATCGATGGTGGCCACGAGTGTCGGCCCGGGTGCAAGCGCCCCGGTAAGTCCTATCAGGAATCCGAGGGCAAGCATCTCGATAATTTCAGGGATCACCGCTGCTCAGGGAACGTATGTGCGTTGTGCACCATCAAACAGTTGCCGGGACCGTGGGCGGACGCTAACCCGTCAGGCTCAGATCCAGGTGCAGGAAGCCCCCCGATTGTCTCCCCGTGTCCTGATCATCAGGTGCGGGGTCTCTCCCAGGATGCGGACTGCAGCCTCTTCCAGGTCAACAGGGCTGGTGCCGGTAACCGCGTACACGGTGGGACCAAACGAGCTCATTCCCGTGCAGGCCGCCCCGGCCTCCCGCAACCCGGCGAGGAGGGCGTGCACGACCGGTGCCTGCCGGGCCGTTTCAACCTTCTTGAAGCCGATATCCTGGATGGAACTGACAGCAGCGGCAAAGATCGCGAGGTCCTGGCGGACAATGCCGGGAAGCAGCCGCATAACGATCTCGTGGCAAATCTCCTGCACTTCCGCACGGGGAACCGGGCAGCATTCGCGGAAGATATCCTGCTCTCCGGTTCCGCTCACGCCCGGACCGAGGAGAGGCAGAACGAGGAGGATCTGCCATTCATCGGGGAACGGATGCCGGGCGATGACCGGCGGAGGACGGACTCCCGGCGATGCAGAGGAGGGCCGGAAACCGGCTTTTTCCCCGTATTGACCGAAACTGTGACCGCCATCGACGATCAACCCGCCCGTGGAAAACGCCGCCGTACCGATGCCGGATGTCCCTCCCCTGCCAACGATCCGTGCCAGATCCTCCACCGTCACGCTGATCCCGTAGAGCTTGCAGAGCGCCGTTCCCGTGGCGAGTGAGAGCGCGGTCCCGGCACCGAGTCCCGCATGCTGCGGGGGCGTCCTGAGGATGGTTACCGCCGCGCTTCCCGGTATACCGAAGCGGGAGACAACGGCCTCCGTTGCCTGCCTGACCCGGGCGGCCTGTCCCTCATCCCCGCCGTATACCCTGCAAACCGGACTCCGTTCCGCCTCGAGAACGGTTTCAGGACTTTCGAGCGCGATGCCGATGCCCCCGTCCACCCTGCCCAGTCCGCCATGGAGGTCGATCAGACCCAGGTGGATGCGGGATGGCGCCCGGACCCGGATCCGCGGTTCACGCCCCCATGAACCGGCCGGGAAGAGCTCCTCGATGGCCATGAACGGCAGGTCGTTCCGGATGATACGGTACGTACGGGAAAGGAACCGGGTTTCCGGACCGGCCCCGAAACGGCCACGGATGTCGGGACCCGGTGAGACAAGCCGGATATCCGAGATTTCGCGGCGTGATTCGATCCGGTGCTTCTTCAGTATCTTGCCGATGGGGATGTCGGCCCGCATCAGGTCGTCCCGGAAACCCGGCTCAAGCCGCCCGAGGGGGGTATGGGAGACGGCATAGATCAGGATTCCCCCGGTTGTGCAGTTCACCAGTTCCACCACCCGGTGGTTCACGGGATCGCCCGGCCTGATATCGAGACGAGTTGCGACCTGTTCGCCGGCCGGAACCACATCCTGGGCGACGGTCCTGACACAGACCTCCGCACCCGAGATGGCCTCCAGGAGGGTGGTCACCGAACCGTCGGTGAGGAGAAGGACGGTCTGGAATGGGGGAAGGGGGCCGGTGACCTCTTCGATCATCCGGATACGGTCCCTGAGCTGTGCTGAAGGCATGCTGTTCCCGTCTCATGTGCCGTGGGGATCCACAGCATATCAGTGTTGCGGCATGTTCCTGCTCTCTGCCTGGGGGAGCGATCATGGGGATATGATCCCGCATGCGGTTCAACCATCAGGGAAGGAACCGATGAAAGGGGGGAATGCGGGTCGACCAGCAGAAAAGCTCAACACCCAGCAGGAGCAACCTATCGGAGACACCAGATTAGAGGTGAACGTATATGGGTATCTTTGACAAACTGACCGGGAGCAGGAGCGTAACGCTCACCCCGAAATCGGCCCTGGTGGCAGCCGCAATAACCGTCATCACATCCGATGGCGTGATCGAGGAACAGGAGCTTTTCGATCTGCAGAAGATTGCCCGGGGGGACCGGAACGCCGTCGAGACGGCGATAAAGTTCATCCAGGGAACTCCGGTCCAGGAAACCATCGGAAAGGTGGCGGATGTGCTGAACGAGAAGCAGCGGCTGACCGCGATGGCAATCCTGCTCGACCTGGCCATGGCCGATGGCGTCCTTGCCGGAAATGAGCAGAAGATCCTCCAGGCGTACATGGATGCGTTCGGCATTTCCGACCAGGTGCTCAAACCGGTCATCGATGCTGTCGCCCTGAAGAACGATTTTTCGGTTTTCTCCTAACTTTTTTTATTCGGTCAATCTTCGGGCCCGGCCGGCCCGGACTTCCCAGGGCTCGAGGCGTCCGCAGAAATAGACCATCACCCTGATTCCCGCACCCTCCGTATAATCCCTCATCCGATCATCGTAGACCTTCCGCACATGCCGCAGACCATTCCGGGCGAAGTAGTGTCCAATGAACCCGAGGAATGCCAGCTCGTGGCAGAGGAGGGCTTCCTCCCATGCCCGGGTTTCGCGCGCGATCCGCACGGCTTCGGCCCGGGGGACCACGGTATGGTAGCACCCATGTTCATCGAGACCACTGATCTGGCGCCAGTCGGTAGTCCCCTCCGTGTCAGGTTCACGGTGCAGCATGAACGGATAGATCCGGCATATAACCGGCCGTTCATCGTAGATCCGGCACCGGCCTTCGTCCAGGAACAGGCAGGAACCTGCAGCATCCCCCCGGGAAGCGATCGTGTACCCTGAAACGTAGAACGTCCCGTTCCGGTCGCAGAAGTCATAAGGGAATGCAGGCTCATATGCCGCCGGATCGCGCCTGCCGATCCGGTCCGCATCGTCATCGAGGAGCTGGACATTGCCGTTGAATGCCCGGGTGCAGCACCTGGCGCAGCGATCGCAGGAGAATCCCACTTCCTGGATGATGTCCGCGAACCGGTTTTCCGGATACCCGCGGAGCGCGCGGAGTTCTTCTCTGCAGTTCCGGTCCATACTCCGGAACGGTTCAGGGAGGGAAGGGGCCATTCCAGCAGATAATTATGCCGATCGGGGAGTATTAAGGAACAGGATACGGCAGCTCACCGGGTCCGCTCCTGGTCTCCGGGGATCGCGGGATCTGTCCGTTCCCGGACCATTCGATGTCCTCCCTGCACATCGACCCCGGTTCTCTTCCGCTCCGGTCCCGAAGAATCTATGCTCTTTCCCGCTGACCTTTTCAGCTATGAACCGAGATCGGTGTCCGGTTGTCCTGGTCCACGGGTGGAAGAGCCATCCCGGGATCTGGAACCGGTTCATACCCCTTCTCGCCCGTGAATCGTTCTCTCCCTGGCTTTTCGGGTATGATACCCTTGATGACCCGTCCCTTACTGACATCGCCGCGGGGCTCCGGTCATTCATCGGCGAAATGCGGGACAGAGCAGGGTATGACGGTCCGCTCGACTTCGTGTGTCACTGCATGGGCACGGTCGTTGCCCGGTACCTCATGGAGGTTATGGACGGGGAGATCCGCCGGGAAAAGGTCCGTCTTCTGATCGGCCTGGGGCCACCGAACAATGGTTCCTCTATCGCCGAACTCTTCCATGATGCGGACCATGGCCCGGACACGATCGATCGCCTCACCGGCGTGTTCATCCCTGAGGGGTACGATCCGCTGTGCGATCGTATCGTGCGGGAGTTCCGCCCGGGAAGCGGTCCCATGAGACGGCTCCGGGCTGCAGGGCTCCGGTCCGATCTTGCCTACCGCCTCATCCTCACCGAGAACCGTCAGGCCGTTCCCGGATTCTTCCCGACCTTCACCGGCAAGACATGGCAGTTCTGCGGTGAGCAGGGATGGGAGCTCACCTGCCATGGCGACGGCATCGTTCCCCATTCCGATTCCGTTCTCCCCGGTGCCGGCCTCGATATCCTTCCGCTCCGTCCGGAGGGGCTCGGAGACTGCCCTTCCCAGTACTGCCACTTCAATCTGCCCCGGAACGATGAGATCATGAACCGGGTTCTCTCCTATCTGTATGATCCCGGGTCGCCCCCCTGTTCATTCTGTCCGGATGGGGGACTGAGCCCGCTGCTTTAAGTATTCATCCCTGCTAATACCCTGCCGATGAAGTGGTGCGGTGGTGAGAACACCGGTTCCCCCTGCTGTCGTTCCGAAAGGGTTCGGGGAACGCACCCAAAACCCGGTTCCGTTTCCGCGATCCGGCTCTGTTCTCCTGATCGCGGGATGTCCCCTGCTGTGACGGTCGTCCAGTCTCTCCGGGAGTATCCGGAAACCGTGGTCACATGCTTCATTCCACCTGAACCATGGGAGGTGAGTCCATGGATCCGCGAACGCTCAAGCATGTTCTCCGCATCGAGGGCCTGATCCCGTTCACCGGATGCGCCGTCCTGATCGGCACGGTGGTCACCCTCTGGGAGACCGGGTCACGCCCGGCAGACTGGGGCCTTTTCACCGTCGCGGTTATTGCTACAGCCCTGGTACACATCGATGCCCATATCTGGAACGATATCATGGACTTCGAGATCGACCGGAGGGAGAAGAGCCTGGAGACCGGAAGGGACCGGCCGCTGGTCACCGGCTGGGCAACGGTGGGCGAGTACCGGACGATGTCTGCAGTCATCACCGCCACAGCAGTCCTGCTCTCCGCATACCTCACCCTCTCGCGGATCTTCATACCGGTGCTCTTTGTCATCGGGTTTTTCTTCGACTACGGGTACAACCATCCCCGGATCGCGCTCGGCCACCGGCCGTTCACCGAGTGGTACATCTTTCCCTGGCTGGTGGTGGGGGTGACGGTCACCATCGTGTACGCCGCAACCGGGATCCTCTCCCTCCTGGCATTTCTGCTGGCCCTGATGCATGGTATGACCGTAACCTGTTTCGGGGTCTCCATGATGCGGCGGGATGCCCCCTCCGATCTCGCCGGTGGGAAAATGACCTCCTCGGTGAAGTACCCGGCTCTTCCCCATGCCACCATTTACGGTATCATAACCATGCTGGGGACCGTGATCCTGGTCTACCCCCTTGCGGTGGTCCTTGGAAGCTTTGCTCTCGCATGGCTGCTCGCCCTCACCACCGCAGGAATAGCCGCGGTCAATACCGTGCTCGGGGCGAGGATCGACCAGCTCTGCACCCGTGCGCTCTGCTCGGTCTTTCCCGATTTCGAGGCACGGGCCAACAGGTTGATGCTCCAGCAGGTCGGAGCATCCATGGTACACGCCATTGCACTTTCCACGGTGATGCTGGCGTTCGGAGGGATCCTGTGAAGGTCGCGGTTGTCGGGGCAGGAATTGCCGGGGGGTACCTTGGCCGCCTCCTGGAAGAGGCGGGGATCAGCCCGGATGTCTACGAATGGGGAGATCATGGCACGTCGTGCGGGTACCGTTCGTGCGGGTGGGGAGCACCGGATACGACGGGCACATTGCTGCACCATGCCGGGCTCGACCTTGACGATTATCTCCTCCAACCCATGGTCACCATGAATTTTGACGGCCTGGTTGCCAGGACCCCGCTGTACACCCTCGACAAGCCACGGCTCATACGGGATCTCAGGTCCGGTCTCCGGATAACGCAGCGCCGGTTCACGGACCGGGAGGCGGACGACTATGATGTGGTGGTGGATGCCACCGGGATCGCCCGTGCCCTCCTGCCGCCCTGCATGTCAGATCTTACCCTTCCTACCCTGCAGCACCGAATAAGCATCAGGAGCCACGGAGGCGATGTCCCCGGCCCGGGAGTCTACGGCAACCAGATCCCGGGACTTGGCTACATCTGGGTTTTTCCCCTCGGCAGGGGCCAGTACCACATCGGTGCCGGCGGACTCGTCTTCGACCGGTACGGGGAGGTCCTGGAACACTACTTCAAAGAACTTTCGCTCACGTATTCGCTTACCACCCATTGCGGATGTTCCGGGGAGATCAGGGTGGCGTCACCCTTCTATTCACAACCCCTGGTGAGTGCCAGAAGCAGGGGGGACGGGACCCTGCAGCGAATCATCGGGGTGGGGGAGTCGGTCGGGACCGTCTCTCCTTTCACCGGGGAAGGTATCATCTACTCGCTGGAGTGTGCGAAAATCCTGGCCGATTCCTGGCTTGATGAGAAGGCGTATGTTTCCCGCGTTCTCTCCCGGTTCGGCTGGATGAAGAAGGAGCGGGAAACCCTGGACTATCTGCTTTCAGAGCCCGGAGCGACAGGACCCCGTCTCCGGGACCGGTGGCGGTTCTACCGGAATGCCCGTCGTTCGGGTGTCAGGCTCCCGTTGATCGAAGCATTTCGGCGGATAGGCAGCCTGTCCCGGTGGATGGAAGGCGAAGGAGAGCACGGTGCCTGAGAAGGCCATAATTTAATTTATTCTTCTGTGCAAGAGAGTCAATGCTGAAGATACTCAGCATGCCCCGGGGAGGGATGGAATGAAAAAAATCACAATACTATTCCTATTCATGATCGTCATTACCGGCACTGCCCTGGCTGACCGGGGGGTCGACCCGGTTCCCGAGACGCAGGGGATCGTCACATCATCGTCGATTGATGCCGTTGGCAACTTTGCATCGGCCACCGAGATCCAGTGGAGGATAACGGACAACCCGGTCGGAGGATTGGCAGGAATTCCGCCGCTCCGACAGCAGACCGGCATCTACGAATCCATCTACACCGAAGATACCCAGTCTTCAGGTACCGGTCTCGTCTTCTATGACAAAGAGCTCGATGTAGAGACGAGTGGACAGATTTCAGGCCAGTGGAATATCGAGGCGACCAAGCAGATCGCCTTTGTCGGCGTTGACGGAGCAGCTATCGTATCATCGGATACTATCTTCGTTGACGGGGCCATGGGACCGTGGCTGACGAACCAGTCGGTGATCTGTCCTTTTGCCTCCGATGTTAGCGAGTCATTCCCGACCTACTGCAACCGTGCCGAAGCAGGAAGCACGATCGATATGACGGTTGCCAACGTCCGGACAACCACCACCGACCGGTTCCTCCGGCCTTCGGCCGATACCCCTGTCGAGCTGAACCATGATATCAGGGTCACCGAACTCATCGCTGATGTGCCTTCGCAGGGCATGGCTTCGGCATACCTGGACGTCCTGATTCAGGAGGCAAAAGGCGGTCCATGGCCTTCGTTACCATTCCTGGGCGAACGCATCGAATTCTCCGAGGAGAGTACCGCTGACGGTGCCATCACCTTGTTTGAGAAACTGATACACTACGGGTCCGGATTCGTCCGGTAAACCAAATTTTTTTTTTTGGCATTCCGCCGAAACATGCTGTAGATAATTTAATATCCCCCGATTCCATCAGGTTACTTTGTGCTGATGGTATCGGCATGAAAACAGGAGGGATGGAATGAAGAAAATCGCACTGTGTGCAATCGCCCTGATAGTCCTGACAGGATGTGCACTGGCTGATCGCGGGATCGATCCGGTACCCGAGACCCAGGGTATCGTAACTTCGACCAGCGTCAATCTGGTCGGAAATTTTGGATCGGCAACGGAACTCCAGTGGAGGATTACCGATGATACCAACGGGATTCCCGGCATCCCGCCCCTCACTCCACCGGGGGCAATCTACGAATCGACCTATACCGAGGACACCCAGACCCACGGTGTCGGCCTGATGCTCTACGACAAGGAACTTGACGTCGAGACCTCCGGCCAGATCACCGGCCAGTGGAACGTGGAGGCAACCAAGCAGATCGCATTCATAGGTGTTGACGGTGCCGCCGTTGTCTCCAGTGATGCAATTATGGTGGATGGTGCAGGTCATCCCTACAATACCTACGAAGCGGTCATCTGTCCGTTCGCCGAGGCTGTAACCGTCGTTGTTCCGTCGTTCTGCAACCGGGCAGAAGCCGGGTCAACCATCGATATGACCGTGGCCAACGTCCGGACCACAACCACGGACCGGTTCGTCATGCCTTCCGGGGATCACCCGGTCGAGCTCAACCACGACATCCGCGTCACCGAGCTCGTCACCGATGTGCCGTCGATTGGCCTGGCGTCTGCATACCTGGAGGTTCTGATTCAGGAAGCGGGTCCGAGCCTCGGACTGGCCGATCCGCGGCCCGAGACCCTTATGGAAAGGGTCGAGTTTACCGAAGAGACCAGCGCTGACGGGGCCATCACCCTCTTCGAGAAGCTGATGCACTACGAGTCCGGGATGGTCAGGTGATATCAAATTTCCTTTTTTTAACCAGGAATACGTAAAATTAAATATTTCTCGTACATTCAGGTTAATCATGCCGAGAATATCGGCAAGACCTGCAGGAGGGATGTAATGAAGAAACTCGTAATCCTTGCAATCGCTCTGATTTTTCTGACCGGATTTGCCATGGCTGACCGGGGAATTTCCCCCGTCCCTGAAACCCAGGGGATTGTCACTTCCACATCAGTCAGTGTTGTCGGTAACTTTGCCTCAATGACCGAACTCCAGTGGAGGATAACCGACAAGCCGGGGGGTCTGACCAGCATTCCGCCACTCAGGCCGGAGAGCGGGCCCGCGGACAACCTTGCGTTATATGAGTCGACGTATACCGAGGATACCCAGACCCACGGCACCGGGCTGATGCTCTATGACAAGGAGACGGACGTCGAAACATCCGGCCAGATCAGCGGCCAGTGGAATGTCGAGGCAACCAAGCAGATCGCGTTCATCGGCATCGATGGCGCCTCCGTGGTTTCATCCGATAACATCATGGTCGACGGTGCAGCCACCATGTGGTTGGCACGCGAGGTCATCATCTGCCCCTTCGCCGACGATGTCATCGGTGTGGTTCCATCGTTCTGCAACCGGGCACAAGCCGGTAGTACTATCGATATGACTGTCGCCAATGTCCGGACCACTACCACTGACCGGTTCGTGATGCCGTCCGCGGATCATACCGTAGAAGTGAACCACGATATCCGGGTGAGCGAGCTCGTCTCCGATGTGCCATCGGTCGGCCTGGCTTCAGGGTACCTGGAAGTCCTTGTTCAGGAGGACCGGAACGGAGAATCGATCATGCCCTACGAACGCATCGAGTATTCCGAAGAGTCAACCGCTGACGGTGCTATCACCCTCTTCGAGAAGTTGATGCACTACGAGTCCGGATTTGTCAGGTGATGAAAACAACCAGGATTCCGATCCTGGTTTCTTTTTTTCCACTACGGAATCGGTGAGATAGATTTATTAATACCCTCACAAGAGTGGGAGCTGATGCCGAGTAATGGCAGTGGAACGTAGGAGGGATGTAATGAAAAGAATCGCACTTCTCGCAATTGCGCTTTTACTCCTGACCGGGGGTGTCATCGCGGATCACACCATACCCCCTGTCCCCGAGACCCAGGGGATTGTAACATCGACCAGTGTCAATGCCGTAGGGAATTTTGCCTCTGCAACCGAGCTGCAGTGGAGGATTTCTGCAGGCAATGCTCTGCCTGATATTCCGCCATTAATCGAGGCTGGTATCTACGAGACTACCTACACGGAGGATACCCAGACCCATGGTGTCGGCCTGATGCTCTACGACAAGGAGCTCGATGTCGAGACCAGCGGTCAGCTCAGCGGCCAGTGGAATGTCGAGGCAACCAAGCAGATCGCGTTTATCGGCATTGACGGCGCATATGTCGTTTCAACCGACAACATCATGGTCGACGGCGCCGGCTGGCCCGATAAAGCCTCAGAAGCCCTCATCTGCCCGTTCGCCGGAGTAGAGTGGGCGGTCATACCGGCATTCTGCAACCGGGCTGAAGCGGGAAGCACCATTGACATGACCGTAGCCAACGTCCGGACAACGTCAACCGACCGGTTTGTTACTCCTTCGGGTGACCATCCGGTGGAACTCAACCACGACATCCGGGTGGCAGAACTCGTCAGTGATGTGCCGTCTGTGGGAATGGCTTCTGCATATATGGACGTCCTCATCCAGGAGGGCAGGGGCATCTTCCGAGACTTTAACGGGAATTCTGATCTCTTTATCCTGCAAAACAACCATGTCATCGATCCCCTGATGGAGCGTATCGAGTTCTCCGAGGAAACCACCGCAGACGGTGCCATCACCCTCTTCGAGAAGCTGATGCACTACGAATCGATGGTTACCGGGTTCACCCCGGGGATAATTACCGTTGATCTGTAAGAAGAACAGCCAGGATTC
>JAAEET010000052.1 GCA_013415565.1 Methanomicrobiales archaeon | reverse complement strand
GATGATCCCCTCCTGGGATATGTGGAAATGAACAAACAGGAATATAAACGTATGGCGGGGAACCGGTACCCGGTGGATCCTGACCATGAAAACAGTATCCTCCGTGAAGAATACGTCCTGGAGGTGAAGACCGATGCCCTACTTTGAGGAAACACAGGCCGGTGAACTCCGGCAGGCCTTCGGGAAGATCGTGCACCCCTGGCCGGGGGTTACATCGAAGAAGATGTTCGGGGCACCCTCCTTTGCTGCCAACGGAACCCTGTTTGCCGTCATTGTTACCGGAGGGCTGATCCTGACCCGGCTCGGTGACGAGGAAAAGGCCACCCTCCTTGAGGATCCCGCCGTGGAATATTTCACCGGCCACGGGAGGGTGATCAGGAATTTATCGAAGCAAGTTACCGGGAGGCGGCACAGCAGTAATGCGAGTCCCCGATACCTTTGGGAAAACTTCATCAATCTCCGGGAAGACCAACCCTCAATGGCGACACCGGTCATCCTTGTCACCGGATCCACGGACGGGATCGGCAAGGCCGCCGCCCGGGCACTCGCCCTCCGCGGAGCCACGGTCATCATCCATGGGCGTGACGAAGAGAAATGCCGGAAGGTTCTCCGGGATCTGAAAGAATCGACCGGCAATACGGATTTGTCCTTTTTATCCGCCGATTTCATCGAACAGCAAAATGTCCGGCGGCTGGCAGAAGAGGTGGCATCCCGGTACGAACGACTCGACGTTCTTATCAACAATGCCGGTACCTGTGAGACGACACGAAAGCTCACCCCGGAAGGGCATGAAACCACGTTCCAGGTAAACTATCTCGCGCCGTTCCTGCTCACCCGCCTCCTCCTGCCGCTGCTGGAAAAGAGCGCTCCGTCCCGGATTGTGAACGTCTCCTCCATCGCTCATAATTTCCACAACCACATCGACTGGGAAAACCTCCAGGGAGAAAAAAGCTTCACGCTCTACGGGAGTTATGCCCTCTCCAAGGTCGCCAATATCACCTTCACCTATACCCTTGCTGAGCGGATCGCCGGGAGCGGGGTCACAGTCACCTGTGTACATCCCGGGGTGATTGCCACCAGGCTGCTGAATACGCTGTTCCCCTCGATCATCGGAATGCCCCCCTCCGAGGGGGCAAAATATCTCGTCTACCTCGCCCTCTCACCGGAGGTGGAAGGGATTTCGGGGCAATACTTCAATTTCGCCGAGAAACCGGGACGATCCTCGGTGCTGACCTACGATCCTGTCGTGCAGGAACGACTGTGGCGGGTGGCGGAGGAACTGACCGGTTTATCATAAGCAGGCAGGGGAGGAGAGCAGTCAGTCTAAGAAAAGTCGGAATATATCGCCCCGAGGGGGGGCACCCTCCTTACCTCGTGCCCGGAGTCAGGATGGTGAACCGTTTCCTGCACGTTGAGCAGGTTCCCTCGTGGGATTGCTTGTAGAAGGCCTTTGGCATGTTGAATACGATCGAGGTTTCATTCTGGCAATCGGGACAGATGAACCGGATAGAATACCCGGATCGCGTCCCAATCACTGTTGGTTTGACAGAAGTCTTCATCAGTATAACCTGTTTATGCGATGCTTTTGAAGAGACATGGCAGCATCAGCCATTCTGCAGTACTGTTCCGCCGGGATGTGCAGGGCACACCCGCTGTAATGGTATCGATTACCGATTCCGATCTGCCGAAGGAGATCTCATTCCCCAGAGTGTGAGGAGCTATTGGTGGTGAAAGCGTAAATAGGCATGGGATGACCCATTTGGAAAACGGCCGTTTCCGGACGGTGGTCCCGTTTCATATCCATTGCCGGATCCTTCAGGGGGGTCGTGAACCGTCATGTAGGGAATAACGAGCGTAACATCCCCGCCCCTCACGCACGACACCCCCGGGGTGTTTCCGGGACGGGAGATCTTCCGGGGCGGCTATTGCCGCACATCCACCGATAAAAAGGAGAGCGAGGCCGGGGGAGACCAGGGATCGCATGAATACCGGGACACCGCTTCCTGATGGTCGAGCCCTTATTCAGGTAATCTTGACGACCGGATTCATAGCCCTTTGGACAGTCCGGCACCATCAAAAAATCCCAATCTTAAAGTCCCCCTGTAGCGCTCTCCTGTTAAGAGCACGGCGCATGTTTGAGAAGCTGGATCTCTCCCGGGTCATCGACGATCCCCGCTATACAAAGAAGATGGCCCCGCTCTACCCCCGGCTCGGCGTCCTGCAGCGGGCGCTCTGGGACCAGCGGATCCCCATCATCATCGTGGTGGAAGGATGGAATGCGTCGGGGATTACCCTGGTGATCGACGAGTTGATCCGGTTCCTGGATCCCCGGGGTTTTTCCCTCCACTCCATCGGCTCGCCAAGCGACGAGGAACGGACCCGGCCCCTGCTCTGGCGGTTCTGGATCCGGACACCGGCCCGGGGGCGGATGGCCATCTTTGCGAGAAGCTGGTACTCGCGGTCCCTGGCAGAACAGGCCTCCGGTATCGACTGGAAATCACGGATCCGGCACTCGATCGAGGATATCAACCGGTTCGAGCGCCAGCTCGCCGATGACGGTGCGGTCATTCTCAAGTTCTTCCTTCACATCAGCAAGGAGGTACAGAAACGGCGGCTCGAAGAGCGGGAAAAGGACGCGCTCACCTCCTGGATGATCACCCAGGGCGACTGGGACTTTCACCATCACTACGACGGCTACCTCCCGATTATCGAGCAGTACATCCGGGGTACGGACCAGCCCTATGCCCCGTGGACGGTAGTGGGGGCAACCGATGCGAACCATACGCGGCTTCGGGTGTACACCACGGTCATCAAACGTCTGGAGAAGAAGCTTCGCCAGATCGAGGAACGCGGGAAGACATGGGATGCCAACGATATCCGCAGACCCCCGCGGGTTCGCATGGAACGGAGCGCGGCAGCGCCGGTTCCCTGCCCGAAAGAAGAGTACGAGAAGATCCTGCACACGTACCAGGACCAGGTCCGTAACTTCCAGTACTGGCTCTACAAACGCCGGATACCGCTGATCATCATCTACGAGGGCTGGGACGCGGCCGGGAAAGGAGGGAACATCATGCGTCTCGTCCGGCACATGAACCCCCGCGGGTACGACGTGGTCCCGGTCGGCCGCCCGGACCAGACCGAACTCGACCACCACTATCTCTGGCGGTTCTACCGGCGGTTTCCCCGCGCCGGGCATATCACCATCTTCGACCGGAGCTGGTACGGCCGGGTCCTGGTCGAGCGGGTAGAGGGGTTCTGTACCAAACCCGAATGGAAACGGGCCTACCACGAGATCAACGAGACGGAGGAGAGCTTCATCGAAAGCGGGGGAGGACTGGTCAAGTTCTGGATGGAGGTGAGCCGGGACGAGCAGCACCAGCGGTTCATGGCACGGCAGAACGATCCCCTGAAGGAGTGGAAGATGACCGATGAAGACTGGCGGAACCGCGGGAAATGGAGAGAGTACGAGAATGCGGTGGACGAGATGCTTGCACGGACCAGCACGAGCCATGCCCCGTGGACGGTGATCGAGTCAGACGACAAGTACTACGCCCGGCTGAAAGCGCTCCGGACCGTGATCGACTATGGCGAAGCACTCCTCCGGTAAACCGGGTTTGGGAAGCATGAATCGGGTATGTCCGGAGAACCGTGCGGTTCAAGCCTCCAACCGGCCCAATCCTGACCATTTATAGGGTCTTTTCATGAAAAATAAGTGTGTTATGAGGTGCAGGACTTCCTGCGGCCTCATACGGAAATAGGGCGAACCGGATTTACCTCCTACATTTTATGCGTACCGCCCGGTTCGGATAAAACCTCCGGGACGCGGCACCGGTGAAGGAACTCCCTTTGCCGGACCGCTGACCGGTTATTTGGAACGTTTCCCTTCCATGAGCATGCAGGGATCATTGCCGGGAATCCGGATTTAAAAAGAGAGGCCTTTCAGGCTTTCCCAAAGTAGGCCTTTACGTGCGGCTGGAAGAGGTAGTAGAGGATGATTCCCGAGATAACAATTGACATGAGTGCACCTGCACCGGTGGTGACAAGGCTTCCGATCCCGAGCAGAAGGCTTATGACTGTCAGGATAACCCCGACGGTCCATACCCGGGGCCAGGCCTGGAAACACCCGTACCCGAGCACGATCTCGATAATACCGATGATGATGAAGACAATCCCGAACAGCAGTGAGTAAGGCCCGAAGAAGAGGGTTCCCATTGCCATGAATCCTGCCCCGGCCAGCAGCCCGAGGATGCCGCCGAGGATCCAGAGAATTCCGATAATGGTGACGCCGAGTGGTCGTTCTGTCATAAAAAAAGGAAGTTGCCACGTCCCATAAATGCCTTGTGAAAACCTCACGAAATTTTAATATCTCCCGCTTCCATCTTCTGCCGTGGGGTTGTTGGTTTGATACCTCCGGTTATCACACTGGGTATCCTGCTCTATGAGCTCCTCCAGGTTGGGGTTGCCTTCATCGCGGTGGCACTCGCTCTCCACTGGGAATAACTGGAGTTCCTGGCAGGACTGCTCTTCCTGTTCATCTACACGATCCTCAATCTGGTTGATATTTTTGTGTTCACCCTCGTGGAGGGAGTGTATCTTGATGTTGCGCAGTTCGGTTTCATCCTTCTTGCACTCATCTTCTTTATTTTCGGAATAAGCCCGCACTGGAAATCTCCCTCAGTCCCGGGTTCCAGCGGGCATGAACCCGAGAACACGCCGTCCGGCGGCACATCAATCTTTTCGCACCTCAGGAAGATCTGAAAAAAAATCACTTTTTCCAGACGTGGGGCTGGTGCCCGGAGGAAGATTGATGGTGCTCCCGCTCCACCGGGAAGCTATGACCCGCTACCGATGCAGTGTCTGCAACATGTATACCTACGATTCTGAAAAAGGGGATCCGGGAACCGGTATCCTGCCCGGGACAGAACCGGCCGGTTTCCCGGATTCCTGGAAGTGCCCGTTCTGCGGATCAGCGAAGATCCACCTGAAACCGCTTGACGACTGACCTTCAGATTTCGGCCAGGGATACTTTGATTACCCCCCACCCCCAGTACCTCACGCCCATTGAGGGCGGGGGATTTTCATGCGAGCAGTAGTGCTTGATGGTTCCCTGCAGGGGGACCAGACATCGCGGACAGCCCGTGAAGTCCTCGAAGAGGAGTTGAAAGAGAACGGCTGGAAGGTCCGTTCCCTCCAGCTCCGGGACATGGACATCGGGCCTTGCGACGAATGCTACCGGTGCTGGACCAGGCATCCCGGCCTGTGTGCCAGCCATGATCAGGGCCGGATGATCCCCGGGCTGTATGTCACGAGCGATCTCGCCGTCTTCCTCTCGCCGGTCACCTTCGGGGCCTATTCATCCCAGCTCAAGAAGGCGCTTGACCGGATGATCCCGAATGTGCTCCCGTTCTTCGAGAAATACGACGGCGAAGTCCGCCACCGGAAACGCTACCCTGCGTACCCGAAACTTGTTGCGATCGGCATCCTGGACAGGCCGGTCCAGTCCGGGGAGACGATCTTCAGGAAGCTCGTGGAAAGGAACGCGATCACGTTCTCCGCACCCGCTCATGCTGCCGGGTTCGTGTACGGATCCGAGGACCAGGAGAGCATCCGGCTGGGGATGCGGACGGTCCTCTCCCGGGTGGGGGTGAAGGTATGACCGGACAACCGCAGCGCGTTCTCCTGCTGGTCGGCAGTCCGCGGGGGATGAAGAGCACCTCGGCATCGCTCGGATCCTACCTGCTGCAGGAGATGGAGAAGGGGGGAACGACCACTGCGATCATTACCCTTTCGCAGTTCATGAAATCGGATGAAGGAAAAAACGAACTGGTGGATGCGATCAACCGGGCAGATACGCTCGTCTTCGCATCCCCGCTTTTCATCGACAGCCTGCCGGCACCGGTCATCGACGCCCTGGAGATGATCCGGGACCGGAGGATGGTTTCCCAGCCGCCCTGGCGGCAGTCCCTGGTTGCCCTGGTGAACAGCGGAGTTCCCGAACCCCGGCAGAACGCCACGGCGCTGGCAATCTACCGGCAGTTTGCAGAGGAGGCGGAGTTCGGCTGGGCCGGTGGACTGGCTTTTGCCCCGGATTCGGTGATCAGAGGAAAGCCGCTCAGGGAAGCGGGTTTCGCGGCACGGAATGCCCGGAAGTCGCTTGAACTTGCGGCGGAAGCGCTGGGACGGGGAGGGGCGGTACCTCAGGCTGCCGTAAACCTGGCAGACAAGCCGCTGGTCCCGGTCTGGATGTTCCTGCTCAATGCCAACCGTTCCTGGAAGCACCGGGTGAAGGACCCGGCGGTCTGGAAGGAGATGGAAAAAAGGCCGTTTCGGAAGACGGCCTGATCCTTTTTCCGGTCATGCGCGGGACCGCCGGACGCTCCGCCCCTTGACAGGCATCTGTCTTTATCATCACTCCCGACATTCCTGGCTATATCCGGCCATGACTTCCATAAAAAAACGGGTCTGCCCGGCAACCGCTTCCTGGACACTCGACAACTTTTTCCGGACGATCATCCATTCCCCGGCAAGGATCCTCGGCCCCTCTGTCCGCCCCGGAGATACCGTGCTCGATATCGGCTGCGGGTCGGGATTCTTCACCCGTGCCATGGCCCGGATGGTCGGGAATGACGGCATGGTCATCGCCGTTGACCTCCAGGAGGAGATGCTTGCGAAGGTGCGTGAACGGGCCGGCAGGGAGGGCCTCCTCCCAAGGATCAGGACGGTAAAGGCAGCGGAAAGATCGCTCAACATCGCGACCGCGATCCAGGCCGACTTCGCCCTGGCCTTCTATGTCATGCACGAAGTCCAGGACAAGGAACGCCTTCTCCGTGAAGTGGCGAACGCCCTCATGCCCGGCGGAACCCTCCTCCTCGTGGAGCCGAAGATACATGTCTCCGCAAAAGAGTTCCGGGTCACCGTAGGTCTCGCGCAGCATGCAGGGTTCAGGGTGATCTCCAGGCCGTTCATCCTGTTTTCCCGTGCGGTGCTGCTGGAAAAGGTGGGGTAAGGAAGACACCCCGTTCGGCCTGGTCCCTTGCCCCCGATAAGATCACTCTGCGGAGCCGGGACATGAAAAACGGCGGAGGTCCGGATCACCCGGTCATCTTCTTTGCCACCACTTTGAAGAACGTGTAGCAGAACGTCCCCCCGTTCTCCGTTGTCCGGTAGAGATCCCGGATCCCCTTCTCCCACCCGGCACCGGTCACCATTCCGCGGGACAGCGCCTCTTCCCGCACCCCCTCCACCATGGCGATGAAGATCTTCTTCACGCCTTCCCTGCCATCCGGATGACCGGCATCGGCATATACCAGGCGGGGCGACGCATCCACAGAACCGAAACCTGCCTCGTCTACCAGGTGCCAGAGCTCCCTGCCGATCAGGGAATTGCCGCCCATCGCTGCCTGGATATCGATCAGGCACCGGATCACCCTGCAGGCTTCCGGGCTCTCGGGGTAGAAGAGGGCCGAGCCGTGATCGCCCTCGATCACCGTGATGCTCCCGCCCGGCCGGAGGAGATCCTTCAACCGGTTCAGGGCAAGGAGGGGGTCCTCGAGGTGCTCGAGCAGGAAACAGACGAACACGTGATCGAAGCTCTCCGGGGCAAAGGGAAGATGATAGACATCGGCGGTCCCGAAGGTGACATTTTTGAATCCTTCCTGCCCTGCCCGCCGCCGCGCCTGGTGGATCGCATCCGGGGAGATATCGACCGAGACGAATTCAGCCTCCGGGCTGTTCTGCGCCAGGATAACCGTCTGGGCGCCGATACCGCAGGCCGCTTCGAGCACCCTGCTGCCCGCAGGATACCGGGTGTCATGGTGGAGAATGCGGGCCAGTCCTGAGGCCTGGTATGCCAGACGCTCCGCTTCCCGGACGGTCCGGCCATGGACATAGGGGCGAGAGTCGGGTTTCATAGCAGGCCGTTTCTCTGTTCTAAGAGATCGATCCGGAACTTGAAGGTGATGGTTCGGAGAGGTCCGGGCAACATTCATGCACCCCGTGGTAGCACATCTCTCCATGGATCCTGCGACCATCCGCCGCATGTTTTCCTTCGCCCGGGCCGAGGAGGAACTCGTCTCCGGCTTTGACCTCCCTCCCGAAGCATTCATGCCCCTCATCCTCTCGATCCGTTCAGGCGGGGACTGGAGCTACGCTTCCGGTGAGGTCCGGGCAGTCTCGGTGGTGGAGAAGGCCACGGTCTACGACGAGGAAAAAAAGACCGGCAGGACGCGGGAGGAGATCTTCCTCATTGTCGGACCCGTGATCACGGATCAGGAGGGAGCGGTGAGACGGCTCGAAAAGTGCGGTGAAGAGGAGACCCGGCTCCTCGTCACCCGCCCCTTCACCGTGACCGTGCGGGGAGACCGGATCATCAGGGCCGATCTCGATCCGGACACCATGGAGATCAGGGTGCGGGAGCTCGATTCCCGGGAACTGGTCTTTACCGGGTCGGCCGCCTACGGTCTGGCCCACGAGATGGAGCATATGGCCGGCGGGAAGATATCCGGCACCGGAATCTATGAGTTCACCTACCGGAACCTCTGATAGCCCCGGACGATGTTCCTGCAGGGCCGTACCGGACATACCGGTCGTCGTGCGGGAAAGAAAAGAAGAAGATGGCGAATTCCTCACCGCTTCCCGGCATGGATCTTAGACCGGAGCACGAGCTCGAGCTCTTCTGCCCGCAGGGACCCGAGGAGGAACGATTTCCCGCTTTTCAGCGTGACCTGCACTCCCCGGTCACCCGAGACATTGTAGGCCATCCCTTTCCTGCCGAACCGGATTCCCCACCCCCCGTACTCGCGGAGGGGCCGGTACACAACCGCCATAACGCCGGCGATTTCCGGGAACGGGATCTCCTTCCAGGAAGGGTGCAGCGGATACATCCGGAACCGGAGTGCCGTGCCGGTGACCTGGATCTCGAGCTTCATGATCCAGAACCAGAGGGGAAAGGCAATCCCGAAGACCGCAAGGATGATCAGAACCACGATGTCGGGGGCCGGGTTGGTGCCGAACGGCTCACCGAGCAGGATCTGGACGGCAAAGGTATACCAGGCGAGGGCGGCCACGAATGCCACGATAAGAACGATCCAGATCTGGCGGAACTGCTGGACTTCATGGTAGGCCAGGTTGCCGACAGGATACCAGCTGGTCATGGTTCTATATCGTGCGCCTGCGGAGGAGAAAGGGTTGCCGGTGAGCCGGGGATTTCTGATCGGCTCTCCTTTATTTTTCCAGGATCTCCCGCATCATCCGTGCATTCGCGAGCATCGCATGATCGTTGTTGAAGAAGACATAGACCCGGTCGGGACCCGCATCCCTGATACATGCTGCCGTCTCCCGCAACTCCTCCTCTGAATAATCGTGGGAATACCACTCATCCCTCCCGTGCATCCGGAGATAGATGAATTCACCGGGAAAGATCCGGTTCCGGGCATCCGGCGAATCAACGGAGACCAGCGTGGCATGATCCTGCAGTTCCCGGCAGGCATCATCATCGAGGAGGAGCTCCCGGTTCCGGATCTCGAGGGCACACCGCCCGCCAAGCCCGGTGAATCCGGCGAAGTCGATCAGGTTCGCGGTGTCCGTGTAGCGGGGATGGGCCTGGAAGAGAAAGAAATCGATGAAAGGATCGAGAGCGGTGAACGCATCACGGAACTTTTCCCAGAGTTCCCGTGCGGATTGATTGAACCGGCGGGAGTGGGTGACCCCCTTGTGGACCTTCACCGCCCAGTGGAGCCCGGATCCTTTCCGTGACCAGCCGAGGACCTGGTTTTGGTAGGGGAAGCGGTAGAAGCTGGCGTTCAGCTCAACCGCGTTCAGACCGGCATTCCCTATGAACCAGTCGAGGTCTCCCCCCTCGTTCCAGCCGTACGCCCAGCCGCTCGTGCCGACATAGATCTCCATATCACCACATCATTGGTGGGAAAGAGACGCGGGATGAAAAAAAGGTTCGCCCTGGCGATCCGGGCCCGGCCGCCATGACCCCGAACCCGGCAAACCTTGAAATACTCTTCCGGCAATCATCCCCGTGTCTGAAAAGACGGGGGACAACCATGCGAGCAGTTATTGTTGACGGATCCCGGGACGGTGCCCGGCACTCCCGGGCAGCCTGCGACCTGATCGAGGAGGAACTGAGACGCAACGGCTGGGAGGTCGATTCATACGCCATCGGCGACCAGGACGAGGGAACCGTTCCCGGGTGTTTCAGGTGCTGGATCGAGCACCCCGGGCTCTGTACCCGGCAGGATTCAGGGCGAACGGTCCCGGCCACGTATGTGCGGGGAGACGTTGCCATCTTCCTCTCACCGGTCTCGGGTGGAGGCATGTTCATCGCCCGGAAGAAAGGCACCTGACGACCGCCCCGGGAGCGGCCTGCCGGCGAGAAACGAGAGCACCGTATCGGTAAATACGTCCGGGAACTGGTACATGAGCCCATGGCCCCCGTCAGGGAACTGCACCAGCCGGGCACCGGGGATGCGCCGGGCGAGGATTTTCGAATTTTCCGGCGGTATGATCACATCATCGGTCCCCGTTATTACCAGGGTCGGCGATCGGACGGCCGTGAGCCGGTCATAGGTCCCATCCCATGACCAGAGTACCTCCCTCTGCCGGGCGGTGTTCTCTTCCGGCGTTGTCTCGTACACTTCGGGACAGGCACCCCACGGGTCGTTCTCCCGGAGCCACTCTGGCGGGAAGAGGATGGAGAACATCCGCTCCGCCTGCTGCTGCAGGTCCCCGCGCTTGTCGGTGACCGTCTGCCACACCTCGCGGCTCATCCTGACCGCCTGCTTCCCCCCGCAATCTCCCGCTACCAGCACCATGCGGTCCACCCGGTCAGGATGCCGGAGAGCGATCTCCTGGGCAATCATCGCCCCCATGGAGTGGCCGATGAGGTGGGTGGAGGAGATCTCCAGCACATCCATCAGCCGGACGGTATCTTCCGCGAAGAGCGGAATGGAGTACTCCCTCTCAGACGACCCGGAGTAGCCGGTGCCCCTGTTGTCAAAGATGACAACCCGGTAATACCCTGCCAGTGCCGCGAGGATCGTCGGGTTCCAGGTGTCCATTGCTGAGGCAAAACCGTTGATCAGGACCACCGGCTCCCCGGAGCCGAAAACCCGGCAGGCAAGGATGACATCATCAATCGGAAATTTCATCACCGGAAAAGTCCGGATATCGAAAGGCGGCATGACGGGCAGAACCTCGCTCCTTTTTCCCAGACAGGTCTTCCTGCCGGGGGATAGTTCCCGTAGGTCGGAAGAGAATATACGGGTATGGGATCCCGTTCATTCCTTCTCCCTCTATGTACCGATGAGACAGCGAGGGAGCGTCGCGATTACCTATTTCTCGCATCATCCGAAACACTGGTAAGACCATGACCATCCTGTCTGCCGCACGAATTCTCACCGTCGGTTTCCTTGTCCTCATCCTGATCTTTTCCGGATGCATCACCCCGGTTTCCCGGGAACCGGTCCCCGTCTCCCTTGAGGAGAGCCGGGAGATCGCCCATGATTACGTCACCTCGATGGAGGAGTTCCGCGACTACAACGGGAAGAACCTCACCCTGGTGGAAACGGTTACCCTCCGGTGCCCGTACTGCTGGCAGTTTGTCTATACCTTCGAGATGGCGTCCCTGAAGGATCCGGTGGTAACGGACCTGGCCACGATCCGGGTGACGGTCATCGAGGGCACAGTCCGGGATGTAAGTGCCGCGTACGGGAGCCTCACGCCCCGGATTCCCGGAGATGCAGGGGGATAGTCCTCCCATCCCGGGATATCAGTCCGCCTTCTCATCCAGGATCGTATCCGGCGGTGCA